>NZ_JAKUSO010000113.1:0-4324 GCF_022449305.1 Oceanibaculum sp.
GGCGGCGGCCAGTATCACGTCGTGCTGACCGGCGGGCTGACCCGCGACGATGAGGTATACGGCCCACTGGCGGTGGAATTCGCCTCCGCCGACGAAGGTGCGGTGGCGATCGAAGCCGGCGCGGAAGGGCTGGAGCTGCTGGTGCTGCGGTTTCCGCGAGTGGGCGGCGAAGGCTAGAGCCAGCGCTTAAGACCGCCAAAATTCACTCCCCCCTCATCAAAAAGCCCCGGATGCGATGGCTCGCTCCCGGGGCTTCGGGATTGTGGTTTGGTGCAACAACAATCCCTGCGGTGGGCCGTGGCCCGCCATGGTGTGTTCTTGCTGGGTTTGCGGCGTATCATCAAGAAAGCGCCTTGGGGTGCACTCGAAATATGATAAGTTTTTAGGCGTTTAATGATTTATGCTTAATTTTCTTGCAAATTAGTGTTGCTGGTGGCTATTAAAATCTTACTTTCGCCGAAAGCTTAATCACCTAACGTCCTGATTCCGTTCACGTTGTTAACCAAGATTCGCCGTACCGCCGGATTTGGCACGGCGCTTGCGATGTCCTCCTCCGGTGCAACAACAATCACTGTCTGGAGGGATTTTAGACGTGACTCATATATTGCGTAACATGATCGGCGCGGGCGCTTTCGCCGCGGCCGCGATTACCGCCGGCTCGGCCCAGGCCGAGGACACGATCAAGATCGGCGTTCTGCATTCGTTGTCCGGGACCATGGCGATCAGCGAGACCACGCTGAAGGACACCATGCTGATGCTGATCGAGGAGCAGAACGCCAAGGGCGGTCTGCTGGGGAAGCAGCTCGAGGCGGTGGTCGTCGATCCGGCTTCCGACTGGCCGCTGTTCGCCGAGAAGGCACGCGAGCTGCTGACCGTGAACAAGGTTGCCGCCGTGTTCGGCTGCTGGACCAGCGTGTCGCGCAAATCCGTGCTGCCGGTGTTCGAGGAGCTGAACGGCATCCTGTTCTATCCGGTGCAGTATGAGGGCGAGGAATCCTCGCGCAACGTGTTCTATACCGGCGCCGCACCGAACCAGCAGGCGATCCCGGCGGTCGATTACCTGGCGAAGCAGGAAGGCGTGCAGCGCTGGGTGCTGGCCGGCACCGACTATGTCTATCCGCGTACCACGAACAAGATCCTGGAGACCTACCTCAAGGACAAGGGCGTGGCCGCTTCCGACATCATGATCAACTACACGCCGTTCGGTCATTCCGACTGGCAGTCGATCGTCGCCGAGATCAAGAAGTTCGGCTCGGCCGGCAAGAAGACCGCTGTGGTCTCGACCATCAATGGCGATGCCAACGTGCCGTTCTACAAGGAGCTGGCGAACCAGGGCATCAAGGCCGAGGATATCCCGGTCGTCGCCTTCTCGGTCGGCGAGGAGGAACTGGCCGGTATCGATACCGGCCCGCTGGTCGGCCATCTGGCGGCGTGGAACTATTTCATGTCCATCGACACGCCGGAGAACAAGGACTTCATCAAGAAGTGGCAGACCTTCATCAAGAATCCGAAGCGCGTCACCAACGACCCGATGGAGGCGCACTATATCGGCTTCAACATGTGGGTGAAGGCGGTTGAGAAGGCCGGCACCGTGGACGTCGACCCGGTCATCGATTCGCTGATCGGCGTGTCCGTGCCGAACCTGACCGGCGGCTATTCGGCGATGATGCCGAACCACCACATCACCAAGCCGGTGCTGATCGGCGAGGTGCAGGCCGATGGCCAGTTCGACACCGTCTGGTCCACGCCGGGCCTGGTGGTCGGCGACGAATGGTCCGACTTCCTGCCGGACAGCAAGGATTTGATCTCCGATTGGCGCAAGCCGATGTCCTGCGGCAACTTCAACGTCAAGACCGGCAAGTGCGGCGGCGCGAGCTGACGCCTTGACGTAAGCATGGAGAGGCCGGCGGCAGCGCCGTCGGCCGTCTCTCCCGCCAAAAGATCAAAGAACAAGCCTCGGGAGGCGCTGGTGCTGCGTCACTTCGTGTATGCGATGGCCGTGCTGCTGTGCGGGCTCGTCGCGTCCTCTCCGCCCGCATCGGCACAGGCCGATCTCGCTGCCCTGATCCAGGCGCTGGGTGATGCCAAGGGCTACAGCGAGCTGGAAAAGGCGGTCGATGCGCTGGCCGCCAGCGGCGCCAGCGAGGCGGTGCCGGCCCTGGCCGCGCTGGGCGATGGCAACCTCTATACCGCGAAGGCCGACGGCAAGGTGGTGATCGCACAGGAGAGCGGCGGCAACCTGGCCCTGACTGACCCGCTGACCGGCGAAAGTCTGGGCACAGAAGCTTCCGGCGCCTATGAGCGCATCCGCGTGAACAACCGGCTGCGCCGGGCCGTTCGCGCCGCCATTGGCACCCTGACGCTGATGAGCCCGAAACCCGAAATCCGCATGGCGGCCGCTGAGGCCGTGTACAAGAGCCGCGACGAGAACGCGCTGGAGACGGTGGAGGCGGCGCTGGCCGCCGAAAGCGACGCCGCCGTCCGCCGCGCGCTGGAGGAGGCGAAGGCCGCGATCCAGCTGGCTGGCAGCGCCAGCGACGAGATCAAGCTGGCGGCGTTGCAGGTGATCGAACGGCGCGGCGGCCGCGAATCGCTGGCGCTGCTGGGCCAGGTCTCGGCGAATGCCAGCCCGGCGGTGGCCGAGGCCGCCCAGGCGGTGGCGCAGAAAATCCAGGCGAATTTGCGCTGGTGGGGCGTGCTGCAGAACGCGATCTACGGCATCTCGCTCGGCTCCGTGTTGCTGCTGGCAGCCATCGGCCTTGCCATCACCTTCGGCGTCATGGGCGTCATCAACATGGCGCATGGCGAGATGGTGATGATCGGCGCCTACACGACCTATGTGGTGCAGGAGGTGATCCGCACCTCCTTTCCCTATCTGTTCGACGTTTCGGTGCTGATCGCGCTGCCGCTGGCCTTCCTGGTGGCCGGTGCCATCGGCATCGCTATCGAGCGCGGCATCATCCGCTTCCTCTATGGCCGGCCGCTGGAGACTCTACTGGCGACCTGGGGGCTGTCGCTGGTGCTGCAGCAGGCGGTGCGCAGCATCTTCGGCCCGACCAACCGCGAGGTCGGCAACCCGTCCTGGATGTCCGGCGCCTTCGATCTCGGCCAGATCTCGCTGACCTATGGAAGGCTGTGGATCGTCATCTTCGCGCTGATCGTCTTCGTCGCGCTGATGCTGATGCTGCGCAAGACGCCGCTGGGCCTGCAGATGCGCGCGGTGCCGCAGAACCGCCGCATGGCGGCCTCCATGGGCATCCGCACACCCTGGGTCGATGCGATGACCTTCGGCCTCGGGTCCGGCGTGGCCGGGCTGGCCGGGGTGGCACTGTCGCAGATCGACAATGTCAGCCCCAATCTGGGGCAGGGCTACATCATTGACAGCTTCATGATCGTCATCTTCGGCGGTGTCGGCAATCTGTGGGGCACGCTGGTTGGCGCCTTCACGCTGGGCGTGGTGAACAAGTTCCTGGAGCCCTATGCGGGCGCGGTGCTGGGCAAGATCCTGGTGCTGGTCTTCATCATCCTGTTCATCCAGGTGCGTCCGCGCGGGCTATTCGCCCTCAAGGGCCGGGCGGTTGAGCAATGACCCGGGGAACAATGAAGGGCGGTTTCCTCGTGCGCGGGCTGGACCGTGGCGGGCTGATCTTCCTGGCCATCGTCCTGGGGGTCGGCATCCTGGTGCCGGCGCTGAATCTGCTGCTGCCGGCGGGCCACCCGCTGCATGTGCCGAACTATGTCGTCTCGCTGGTCGGCAAGTATCTGTGCTTCGCGCTGCTGGCGCTTTCCATCGATCTGGTGTGGGGTTATTGCGGCATCCTCTCGCTGGGGCATGGCGCCTTCTTTGCGCTGGGCGGCTACGCGATGGGCATGTATCTAATGCGCCAGATCGGCACGCGCGGCGTCTATGCCCATCCGGAACTGCCGGACTTCATGGTGTTCCTGAACTGGAAGGAGCTGCCCTGGTACTGGTACGGGTTCGACCAGTTCTGGTTCGCCGCAATCATGGTGGTGCTGGTGCCCGGCGCGCTGGCCTTCGCGCTCGGCTGGTTCGCCTTCCGCTCGCGCGTCACCGGCGTCTATCTGTCGATCATCACCCAGGCGATGACCTTCGCCCTGATGCTGCTCTTCTTCCGCAACGACACCGGTTTCGGCGGCAACAACGGCCTCACTGACTTCAAGCGACTCCTCGGTTTCCCGCTACAAGAGCCCTCCACGCGGCTGGCCATCTACGTGGCCTCTGGCATCGCCCTGTTGGGGGCCTACCTGCTGTGCCGTTATATCATCCGCTCGAAACTGGGTCGGGTACTGACGGCGATCCGCG
>NZ_JAKUSO010000114.1:0-3654 GCF_022449305.1 Oceanibaculum sp.
ATGGCTTCCGGGCTGCAGAACACCTCGACCTCGTGGCGGACGATGTTCAGCACGCCGCCGCGCTTCAGGCCCGGCGACTTGGTCTCGTTGATGAAGTGCACCGGCACGGCAACCTCGATCAGCGAATTCTTGGAGACGCCCAGGAAGTCAACATGCAGCGCGCGGTCGGTGACCGGGTCCTGCTGCAACTCGCGCGCCAGCACGCGGTGCGTATCCTTGCCGACCTTCACCTCGAACAGGTGGTTGAAGAAACCGGGGCGGCGCAGCTGGCGCTCCAGCTCCTTGGCATTGAGGTTGATCATGACCGGGGACTGCTTGTCGCCGTAGATCACGCCGGGTACCAGACCCTGGCGACGGGCTTCGCGGGCGGCCCCCTTACCGGCCCGATCGCGCGCCGTCGCGGCGATGGTGATTGCTTCTGCCATCTTGAAACTCCTTAAGTCATGGCAAAGGGGCAGCGCCAACCGCCACCCCTGCTGCCGGCCTCCAAGGGTGCCGGCATGGTCCCGTCAGTGCGGGAAGGCGGCCTTATATACCGATTCGGTCGGATAATACTAGAAAGTTTCTACTATCCTCTAACCGTCACCCCCGCACTTGTTGCGGGGGTCCAGGCTTCCGCTTACTGGATCGTTGGTTGAGTTTGCTGAACCCTGGATTCCCGGGACAAGCCCGGGAATGACAACCAAAAGAGTATGTCTTAGTCGAACAGGCTGGAGACCGAGCGTTCCTCGCTGATGCGCTGCATCGCCTCGGCGATCAGCGGCGCGATGGTGAGCTGGCGGATGTTGCGGGCAACCCGCATCGCCTCGGTCGCCATGATCGAATCGGTGGTCACCAGGCTGTTCAGCGCGGAGGAGGTGATGCGCGCCACGGCACCGCCGGACAGCACGCCATGCGTCACATAGGCCTCGACCGACTGCGCGCCCTTTTCCATCAGCGCGACCGCGGCGTTGCACAGCGTGCCGCCGGAATCGACGATATCGTCCACCAGGATGCAGTGCCGGCCCTTCACCTCGCCGATGACATGCATGACTTCCGACACGCCGGCGCGCTCACGCCTTTTGTCGATGATGGCGAGGTCGGCATTCAGCCGCTTGGCGATGGCGCGGGCGCGGACCACACCGCCGACATCCGGCGAGACGATGACCAGTTCCTCGCCGTTGAAGCGCTCCTGGATGTCCTTGGTGAACACCGGTGCTGCGAACAGATTGTCGGTCGGAATGTCGAAGAAGCCCTGGATCTGGCCGGCATGCAGGTCCATCGTCAGCACGCGGTCGGCACCGGCGACGGTGATGAGGTTGGCCACCAGCTTTGCCGAGATCGGCGTGCGCGGGCCGGACTTCCGATCCTGCCGGGCATAACCATAATAAGGTAGCACCGCCGTGACACGCCGGGCGGAGCCGCGCCGCAGCGCGTCCAGCGTCACCAGCAGTTCCATCAGATTGTCATTGGCGGGGTAGGAGGTGGACTGGATGACGAAAACATCCTCGCCGCGCACATTCTCGTGAATTTCAACGAAGACCTCCATGTCGGAGAATCGCTTCACGCTGGCGTTGGTGAGGGGAATGTTCAGGCAGGCGCAAACCGCTTCCGCGAGGGGCCGGTTGCTGTTCCCCGTCAACACTTTCATGGCAGATCGCTCTTTCCGTCGGGACAATCGCTGGAATTAAGGGCCGGCGTGATTGCCCGCCTTGTGCCGGGATGTGTCAGGCGCGCTGCCGCCAGGCGCCCAGGCACCCCAAAAGCGCGCGGACTTTATCAACCTGTCATGCGCCTGTAAACGAGTTTGCCCGATTTCATCCACAGGGCAGGCAAAGGGCTGTCGCAGGCAGTGGATTCAGCGCCGCCCGGCTTCCTGGACAAGCTGCACGATGCCGTCGGCGGCGGCCTCCGCGACCAGGAAGGCAACCTGCCCCCAGGCCCCGTTCAGCGCCCCGGCGGGCACCGGGTTCGACTGTTCCACCGTGCCGATTTCGCGCCCGTCCAGGCGGATCACGCTCCAGCGTACCGTCACCTTGTCCTGTTTCCGGTTCGGCACCGGGTCGATGGCCACGCTACCCAGCAGCACCAGCGCATCCTCATCCATCGCCTCGGCGATGCGCAGCCCGCGTTCCTTCAGCGAGGCTTCGACCATGCGCTTCAGCGCGACATTGCCATCGCCCGGCGCGCCATCGACCGACCAGATATACAGCCCGTCCACCACCGGCACCTGGCGGATCGGCTCACCCTGGATCGCGCGGGCCAGCGCCGGGGCGGCCTCGGCGGCCATCCCGGCCAGCGTTTCCTGCGTGCCGCGTTCCCAGTGCGGGCGGTTCACCCACCACAGGCTCTCATGGCGCTGGATTTCGCGGCCGGCGGCGTCGAACAGAGTCCAGCCTACGCGTACCCGGTCGCGGCTGTCAGTGCGCTCCTGCAGTTCTGCCTCGCCGCGCAGGATCAGGCTGGCGGCATTGCCCGTCGTGCTGGCCGGCAGGCCCTGATCGTTCAGCGCCTTGGCGATGGCGCGGGCCAGCGCGATGGCGGCCTCCTGTCCGGCCTCGGGCGCCGTGCCTGTGACCGGCAGCACCATGACACCCTCGCCGCCCGGCAGGTCCAGCAGCGGATTGGCCGCGCGGTCCTTGTCGGCCGGCTGGAAAGGCTGCGGCAGCGGCTGGCAGGCGGCCAGCAGCACGATGATGAGCAGGCCAAGCAGGCTTCTAAAGCCAAGCATTCTTCTAAAGAAGGACACAGCTCACCATCAGCCCCAGCAGGCAGGCCATCATGAAGAGGATGAGATGCGGCATGGCGGAAGCCATCACTCCAGGCTGTGCGTGACGGGAATCGTCTCGGTGTGTGCGGCAAGCATATGGCGGATGGGGTGGGATGAGTCCAGAGCGGCAAAAGATGCCTAGCCGAACAGGCGCGGCTTCTTGTTCTTGCGCTCCAGCTCCTCGGCGGTGCCTTCCAGATTCTTGATCATGCGCTCAACCTCAGCCAGCTTCATGGGGGTGAGGCGTTGTGTTTTCACGGTATAGCGCAGCCCCGCCACCCGTTCGCGCAGCCGCTTGGCACGCCATAATTCACTGGAACTCATTGCCGGCCTCTTCGCTTTCGACCGCGGCAGTATCGCCGCCGCATGGGAGACAAGCAATCGCCGTGCCGCGATATGCCAATGTCGATTTACGGCATCGCCGCTTGTTCGCACTTGCGAAAGCGTTTATATAAAGCCGCGCGCGCGGCGCCGGATGCACCGGCCCGGCGTTTTTCTTTTCCAGAACGGTCGGTTTCCATGAAGTTGCGCAATATTGCGATCATCGCCCATGTCGATCACGGCAAGACCACACTGGTGGACTGCCTGCTGAAGCAGTCGGGTGCCTTCCGCGAGAATCAGAAGGTCGCCGAGCGCGCCATGGATTCCAACGACATCGAGCGTGAGCGCGGCATCACCATCCTGGCCAAGTGCACCTCGGTGGAATGGAAGGATACGCGCATCAACATCATCGATACGCCCGGCCACGCCGATTTCGGCGGCGAGGTGGAGCGCATCATCTCCATGGTCGATGGCGTGCTGGTGCTGGTCGATGCCTCGGAAGGCCCGATGCCGCAGACCAAGTTCGTGCTGGCCAAGGCGCTGAAGCTGGGGCTGAAGCCCATCGTCGTCATCAACAAGATCGA
>NZ_JAKUSO010000115.1:0-3826 GCF_022449305.1 Oceanibaculum sp.
GCCACATGTGGCGCGGGGCATCCTGGTCTCGCGCATGCCAGAGGAGGCTGACGGCGATAGGGCCGAGTTCGACCGGCGGCGGCAGCATGATGAAGCGTGCCGCGCCGGCTGCGGTGCGCGCCAGACTTTCAGGCAGAGTCATCACCAGATCGGAACCGGCAGCGATTTCCATCGCGGCGAAGAAGTTTGGCACGCGCGTGCGCACGCGCCGGCGACGGCCCATGGCCGAGAGCAATTCGTCCACAGGCGCGGGGCCGGTACCTGTGACGTTGATCGTCATGTGATCGAGGGTCAGATAGGTATCGAGGGTAAGCCTATTCTCGCCCGCCGGATGCCCCTTGCGCATGATCGTGACAAACCGGTCTTCGAACAGTTTCCGGCGCAGAATCCCTGACGGTGCCACCTCGATGACGCCAACAGCCGCATCGACCATCTCGTTCTCCAGCATCGCCGCAATGGCCGGGCCGGGCGGGATAATGTCGAGATCGACAGCCGGCGCCTCCTCCGCAAGGCGGGAGAGCAGATGCGGCGCAAGCACGGCAGCATGCAGGTCGGTCATCAGCAGGCGAAGGGGGCCGGTCGCCACCGCAGGGTCGAAGCGGCGGGCCTCCAGCAGCGCGCCGACCCCGGCAAGGATCTGCCTCAAAGCAGGGCGCAATTCCGTGGCGCGGGCGCTGAGCAGATAGCCTCCCGGCCCATCGACCAGCAAGGCATCCGAAAACAGGTCCCGGAGCCGCCCGAGCGCACGGCTTGCCGCAGGCTGGCTCATGCCAAGGCGCGTCGCGGCACGGGTTACATTCCGCTCCTCCAGCAGGGCGTCGAGCGTCACCAGCAGGTTGAGATCGATCCGGCGTAAATCCACTTGGTGCATGATGAGTATATATACCATGCATTAGACGCATTGAAGCCCGCCCATTACGGTCCCCGAACGGATCGAAACATGGAAGGAGCAGGATCATGCAGGTGGTGTTCGGTGCAAATGGCAGGGCTGGAGGCGAGACAGCGCGCGCCCTGATCGAACGGGGCCTTGATGTGCGCATCGTCCTGCGCCGGGCGGAACATGCGGCAGCCTGGCGGGACACCGGCGTGCAGATTGCCATCGCGCGCATGGACAATGAAGATGAGGTGGCGGCGGCGCTGGAAGGCGCAACGGGCGCTTTTCTGCTCAATCCGCCGCCTTCTGTCGGCAATCCTCATGAACAGACGGAAAAGATCGGCACAGCCCTCGCCGAGGCAGCGCGGCGCATGCAACTGCCCAGGGCCGTGGTGCTATCCTCGGTCGGCGCGCAGCACGCCTCCGGTACCGGGGTCATCACGACCCTGAACCGGCTGGAAACCCTGCTCGATGGTGCCGCAACGGCAACAATGTTTCTGCGGCCGGGCTATTTCGTGGAGAGCTGGAGCGAGGTGGCGGAAGCCGCGATAATCGAAGGCGTCCTGCCGACCTTTATGGCACCCGCCCAGAAAATCCCGATGGTCAGCACGATCGATGTCGGTCGGGCAGCCGCTCAACTCCTCGCCGAGGACTGGAAAGGCCAGCGTATCGTCGAACTCGGCGGGCCGGAGGACTGGAGCGCCAGCGATGTAGCCGCTGCCTTCGCCAGGGCACTCGGCCGCCCGGTGACACCCACCTTTGTCCCGCCTGAGCAGCGCGCGGCCATGCTAGCGGCAGCGGGGGTCCCCAAAGAGACAGCCGATGCGCTTCTCGGAATGTATGACGGCATCGCCAGCGGGAAGGTTGCGTTCGAGCCCGGTGTGGAACGGCGACGCGGCACCGTCTCCTTGGTCGCGGCCGTGGAGCGTATCCTGTCCGCGCGGAACAGCAGCTGATCCAGCTGTCACAGTCTGGGGTATATGCAGCCGTAGGAGGAATGGCGGATGGGGTGGGATTCGAACCCACGGTGACATCGCTGCCACGCCGGTTTTCAAGACCGGTGCCTTAAACCGCTCGGCCACCCATCCATCGCTGGCATCGCCAGAGTATTGCAAGCGCCGGGTTTCTAGCACAGCGGGCGTCAGCGTCCAATCTCTTGCGTCTCCGGTAGCGTTCTACCGCTGGCACTACCTTTCTACCGCCGCGGCACATAAGGCCGCCGGCAGCCTGTTGCCAAGCGCCCGGGCCTGTGCCACATGCTGAAGGCCAGATATGCTTAACGGCCGTTACAACAGAAGGCAGCGCCATGATTCCCAGCTTCCGTTCCCGCACCGCCATCCCCCTGGACACCCAGACCGCCGGGGCTGGCCACAGGGGCAGGGGACGGCACACGGTCCTGGCGGCGTTTCTGGCCTTCGGGATGGCGCTGGGTGCTTCGAGTATCGCCCATGCTGCCGACCAGCCCTTCGACGCCTGGCTGGAAGGCGTGCGCGCCGAAGCCCGGCAGAAAGGCATCTCCGACGCCACGGTGCAGGCCGCGCTGACCGGCATCCAGCCCATTCCGCGCGTCATCGAGCTGGACCGCCGGCAGCCCGAATTCACGCTTACCTTCCAGCAATATCTTGACCGGGTGGTGCCGCAATCGCGCATCGACAAGGGCCGCCGCATGATGGCGGAGCACAAGGCGCTGTTGACCCGCATCGAGGGGCAGTTCGGCGTGCCGGCCCGGCAGATTGTCGCGCTGTGGGGTATCGAGACCGATTTCGGCCGTGTCACCGGCGGCTTCAAGGTCATTCCGGCGCTGGCCACCCTGGCACATGATGGCAGGCGCAGCGCCTTCTTCCGCAAGGAGCTGATGGACGCGCTGCAGATCGTCGATGAAGGCCATATCGATGCCGAGCGGATGCTGGGCTCCTGGGCCGGCGCCATGGGCCAGAACCAGTTCATGCCCTCCAGCTTCCGTGCCTATGCCATTGACTATACGGGCGACGGCAAGCGCGACATCTGGACCACGCTGCCCGACGTATTCGCCTCCATCGCCAATTACCTGTCCCGGGTCGGCTGGAAGAGCGACCAGACCTGGGGCCGGGTGGTGCAGCTGCCGGCCGACTTCGATGCCGGCCTTGCGGAGAAGAAGGCCCGCAAAACGATCCCGGAGTGGCAGGCGCTGGGCGTACGGCGCGCGGATGGCGGGGACCTCCCGGCGCGCGAGTTGCCGGCGCAGATCGTCCTTCCGGCCGGCGCCGGCGGACCGGCCTACATGGTGTACGACAATTTCGAGGCGATCCTGAAATGGAACCGCTCGACCTATTTCGCGATTGCGGCAGGCACGCTCGCGGATGCCCTTGGCAAGGAATAGTCCTGCCGGTACACTACTAAATGCTGTTCCACATAGAAGACTGGCCACCAGATAATGCCTTGGCGCCTGCCTGCCCGTTCCCGCTTCCGCCTTGCTTCCGTGGCCCTGACCCTGCCTTTGGCGCTTGCGGCCTGCGCGGAAGCCCAGTTCGCGGCGCAGACGGCAAAGGCCATCCAGCAGCCCTCCTCCAAGACACAAGGCTATTACAAGGTCGGTGACCCTTACGAGATCAAGGGAGTCTGGTACTACCCGACGGTCGATTACAGCTACACCGAGACGGGCATTGCCTCCTGGTACGGTCCCGGCTTCCACGGCAAGCTGACCGCCAATGGCGAAATCTATGACGAGAACGACCTGACCGCCGCGCACCGCACCCTGCCGATGCCCAGCCTGGTGCGGGTCACAAATCTGGAAAACGGGCGGGCGCTTGTCGTCCGCGTCAATGACCGCGGCCCCTTCGCGCATGGCCGGATCATCGATCTGTCGCGCCGCAGCGCCCAGCTGCTGGGGATCGAGCAGCGCGGCACCGCCAAGGTGAAGGTCGATATCCTGCCCGTGGAAAGCCAGCGCCTGGCCGAGGCGGCGAAGCAGGG
>NZ_JAKUSO010000116.1:0-3821 GCF_022449305.1 Oceanibaculum sp.
AGTTCTGCCTCAGCGAATCCAAGCCGCACTGGTATCTGCCCTATACGGGCGGCCAGCCGACTGAAAGCCTGTCCCTGGCGGAGATCATGGCGATCCGGCCGCGCGCCCAGCAGGATATGACGCGCGCCTTTCCCGATTCGGTCTTCGTGAAGACCCATAACTTCCTCGGCGAGTCGCACGGCCATCCGCTGGTGAATCAGGGGGTGACGGCGGGGGCGATCTATATCGTGCGCAACCCGCTCGACGTGACCCTGTCGGCGGCGGACCATTTCGGCCTGACCATCGACCAGGCGGTGGATTTCATGGCGACGGAAGGGGCGGCGACTCTGAACAGCGCCAGCAATGTGCCGGAAGTCCTCAGCTCTTGGTCATCCCATGTGAAAAGCTGGACACAGAACCCGCATCCGGCGCTGCTGGTGCTGCGCTATGAGGATATGCTGGAACGCCCGAAGGACGCCTTCAGCCGCGTCGTCAACTTCCTCCGGCTGCCGCCCAGCCCGCAACGGCTGGACAAGGCACTGCGCTTCTCCTCCTTCAAGGAGCTGAGCAAGCAGGAAAAGAAGGGCGGCTTCCGCGAGCGCAGCCAGAATTCGCAGAGCTTCTTCCGGGTCGGGCAGCGCGACCAGTGGCGCGAGCTGCTGACAGAGGATCAGATCGCCCGCATCGTCAGCCTCCATCGGGAACAGATGCAGCGCTTCGGCTATATCCCGGAAGAGCTGCAGGCCGGCTAATTATCCGTCCACATGCGCATGGCGTTCTGGTGGATGCGCCCGAACCGCTCCAGATAGGGGCTGCCAGGCATTTCTGCTGCCAGGTCGCGGCGCAGCCTGTCCATCTCATAGGCCATTTCGCGCTGCAGCGGGTCGCGGATGAAGGATTGCGCCCAGCCGATGGCGGCCAGCCGTGTGCCCTTGCGCACCGGCTCCACCCGGTGCAGCACCAGCGACGGATAGATCACGACGGTGCCTGCCGGCTCCTTGCAGAAATGCTCGCCATAGGGTGTGACCATGACCAGCTCGCCGCCCTCATAGCTCGCCGGGTCGCTGAGGAACAGCGTGAAGGACACGTCCGACCGCACCGCTTTGTCCTGCGACGGGCCAATCAGCGCCGCGTCGATATGCTCGCCATAATGCATGCCGACATCGTAGCGGTTGAAGACGATGTGCAGCTTCCGCGGCAGGGCGTACATGGTGAAGCCGTCGGCGGCGAGCAGGGCGTTGGTGATGGTCTGCAGCAGTTGTGGCAGCTGCTGCGAGGACTGGTCGCTCTGCAGATTCTGCTTCAGCCCCTTCTTGCCGGTGACGGTGCCATCCTGGAACTGCGTGCGGTTCAGCTCCATGCGCAGCTTGGCCAGCTGCTCGCGGGACAGGATGTCGGGAATCTTCAGCAGCATGGTCGCCCTTTCTCCGCTTGCAGGGGCGGGGAAGACCGGTTTTCTTCCCCGCCGCTTCTTGGCATGCTGGCGAAAGCTAACGCCGTTTTGCCCCACAACTCAACATCCCGCATCTTTGGAGCGCCCATGTCCGCCGCCGACCCTGAAGCCAATCTCGAAAAGGCGATATCCGGCAATATCGACGCGATCCGCAAGCGCATTGCCAAGGCCGCTGTGGCGGCGCGGCGCGATCCGGCCGATATAAGGCTGATCGCGGTGTCCAAGGCGCAGCCGGCGGACCGTATCCAGGCGGCGCTGGCGGCGGGTCAGCGGCTGTTCGGCGAGAACCGGGTGCAGGAGGCGCAGGCGCGCTGGCCTGACCTGCGCGCGGCCTATCCCGACCTCGACATCCATCTGATCGGCCCGCTGCAGACCAACAAAGTGAAAGAGGCGGTGGCGCTGTTCGATGCCATCCAGACATTGGACCGGCCGAAGCTGGCGCAGGCGCTGGCAATCGAGATGGAGAAGACCGGCCGGCATCTGCCCTGCTATGTGCAGGTGAAAACCGGGGAGGAGGAACAGAAGGCCGGTGTCCTGCCGGAGCAGGCGGATGGTTTCATCTCGGAGTGCCGGGCGCTGGGCCTCGAAATCGTCGGCCTGATGTGCATACCGCCGGCCGAGGAAGAGCCGGGGGTGCATTTCGCGCTGCTGCGCGAGATTGCCCGGCGCAACGGGATCGAACGGCTGTCGATGGGGATGAGCGCCGATTACGAGATCGCCATTCCCTTCGGCGCGACGGAGGTGCGTGTCGGCACCGCGATCTTCGGTGACCGTGGCGACTGGAAGCAGCTGGTCGGCCGTTAGATCAGTTCTACCCGCAGGAGGGTCTGGGGTCCGCACCGGGCCAGGAGCCGGCGTAGATCAGGTTCCGACAGCGCGACGCAGCCTTCGGTGGGCGCGTAATCGGGGCGGGCGATGTGCAGAAAGATGGCGCTGCCCTTGCCCGGCACCACGGGATCGTCGTTATACCCCAGTTCGACGACCAGATCGTACAACCCGTCCTCGCGCCACATGGTTTCGTGGTTGGCGGGGTAAGGCAGGCGCACCGGACGGTTATAGGCCGGGTCGGCAGGATCGTCGCACCAGCCATCCAGCCGGTCGATGGCCTGGCTCGGCAGACCGGTCAGCGGCGCACCGCCTTTGTCGGCCCGGTAGTGCAGCTTTCGCAGCGGCCAGTCGCCAAGCGGCGTTCCGCCATCACCTTCCTGCTTGTCTGGAACCGGGCCGCCCTTGCCAAGGGCGCATTTCAGGCTCAACCCTTCGGCCTCCAGCCGACCCTGCCGGGCGCCGGGTGAGGCGAGCACGCGAATTAGGGTAAGCAAGCCAGACATTTAGCGATCATGCCGGATGGGCCGACGACGGTCCAGACCTGCTTATTGCGGCGCCTCGCCGCGCTGCCGGGCGCGCATCAGCGCCTCATATTTCTGCAGCGCATCCTGCATCATCGACGGCACGCCGCCCTTCTGCGTGACGGGGACATTGGCGTTGGAGGCGGCTACCACCGTCTCTTCCCGCTCCGGTCTGGCCGCATTTGCCTGCGGCGGCACCTGGAAGCGGGCGATTACCCGGGCGCCTTCGCCTTCCTTCTGGCGGTTACTGGCGGCAATCAGGGCATCCAGCCCGCTCGCCTGGGCGCTATTCAGGGCCACTCTCTCCGGCTGGGCAGCTTTTTCAGGGGTAGTCGCCTGCATCGTGACCGGCTCCGGTACTGGCGCCTTGGGCTGCGTCGCCGGTTCGGCTGCGGCCATGCGCTGTGTGCCGGCAGGGGCGCCAAAGCCGACCTGGGCCAGCATTTCCTCGCCAGCGCCACGGCCATTCTCCGCCGCGAAAATGGCATTCGCACCGGCTGCCAGCAGCCCAAGCGGGCCGCCCAGCAGGCCGGCGCCAGCCATCTGCATTTCCGGGCGGATCGTATCGCCGGTCAGCTGCCGGTAGATGCTGGAGACGACGGGGATGTGCTGCAGCGGGTTGATGAGGTCCAGGAAATCAAAGAAGGACAGGGACTCCGACTCGCCGGCATCCGGGCCTTCGCCGACCTCGGCATTGTTGAAGGAAGACGGGGCGACGCGCTCAACCGGCTCGGGGGCAGGGGCTGGGATGGTCAGGCGCATCGCCCCGCTGGACGCTCCCTGAGTGGCCGCACCCCGCTGGGAGGGGGGCAGGGATGGCGGCTGGGAGGCCATGATCTGTGAGGCAGTAACGGACATCGGTTTTCTCTTTTCATCCAGCTTTGCTTACGCAAGCGGGATGCCAGAAGAAAATCCCTGTAAACTCAAGGCTGTAAAGAAAGCGGCCATGATGATACCTGCACAGGCCGGCAGGATTCGCCGGCCTGTGCGGGGCGGGGGCGGCAGAATCTGCCCGCCAGAACGCCACTGCTTCAGAACAT
>NZ_JAKUSO010000117.1:0-3403 GCF_022449305.1 Oceanibaculum sp.
CCGAACTGGTCATGCATCATCCAGGCCCACATCTTGGCCGATACCACGGTCGGGATCGCCCAGGGGATCAGCACGGCAGCGCGCACCCGCGCCCGCCCGGGGAAACTGGCATTCAGCACCAGCGCGATGATGACGCCGAACACCGTCTCGAAAAACACCGAGACCAGGGCGAACAACAGCGTGTTCTTGACCGCAACCCACCAGAGCGGGTCGGCCAGGATGCCGTAGGTGACGCCCCTGCTCTCCGCCAGGAAATTCTCCAGGCCGATGAAGCCGTAGTCGCCGAAGCGCGACAGCTCCGCATCGGTCAGGCTGAAATAGAAGGTGCGTGCCAGCGGCCAGGCGGCGACCAGCGCCAGCACCGCCAGCATCGGCGCCAGGAACAGCCAGGCAGAACGGATGCGAGCGCGGGTGAGGTCACTGGTCATATCCTGCCCCCTCCTCACCACTGGCCGCCACGGCTGAGCCGGAGCAGGTCGCGTTCCAGCTCGGCCAGGCGGGGTGCGGGCTCGATGCCTTCCGACAGGATTTCATGGATCGCCCGCGAGAAGGCGAAGGACATCCGGTTGTAGCGTGTGCCGGTTGCCCGCGCCGGACGTGGATTAGCGGTCTCGAAGGTCTCGTACAGCGTATCGAAGAAGGGGCTGACGCCCAGCACCTCCTGATCCTCATAGAGCGCCGGGCGCGTCGGGTTGTAGGAGCCACGCACCGCGCGCACCTTCTGCCGCTCGGCGCTGGTCAGGAACAGCACCAGATCGGCCGCCTCCGCCGGATGTTCGGAGAAGCGCGATACCGCAAGATGCCATCCGCCGAGACAGGCACTGCGCTGGCCATCCGGCGACCCGGCGGGCAATGCCACGACACCGACCTTGCCACGCACCGGGCTGTCCTGCCCCTGCGCCAGCGACCAGGCATAGGGCCAGTTGCGCATGAACACCGCACGGCCGCTCTGGAACACGCCGCGTGCAGCCTCCTCGTCATAGTTCAGCACGCCGCGGGGGGAGATGCTGCCGACCCAGGAGGCGGCAAGGTCCAGTGCCGCCGCCGCGCGCGAATTGTTGACGGTGATCGTGCCGTCATCGGCGACAATGGTGCCGCCGCCGAAGGAATCGATCCATTCCAGCCCGTTGCAGGTCAGCCCTTCATAGGCCCGCCCCTGCCAGACATAGCCCCAGAGGTCGCCATTGCCGGCCTCGCGTTCCGCCTGCTGAACCGTTCGAGCAATTGCGGTCAGCTCGGCCCAGGTTTCCGGCGGCGCGAAATCATGCTTTTCCAGCAGGTCACGGCGGTAGAACAGCACACCGGCATCGGTCCACCAGGGCAGCGCCACCAGCTTTCCATCCACCGTGTCATTCTCGATCAGGTTCGGGAAATGCGCCTTCTCCGCTCCGTCGCTGTAAGGCGCAAGGTCGATGAAATAGCCGCCCAATATGCCCGGCCAGACGATGTCGATCTGGAACACGTCGATATCATCCGCACCAGCCGCCAGCATCTGCTGGTAGAGTGCCAGCCGCTCGGTCGAGGAGTTGGGGGTGGAGACGATCTCCACCCGGTTGCCGGTCTGCTCCTCCCAGGCGGAAACGCCTTCGCGGCAGAGTTCCAGCTCCACCCCGACGGCACCGCAGGAGATGGAGATCTGCACGCCCTGCGCGGACGACGTGGCCGGAAGGCCGCAAACGCCCAGCAAGGACACCGCAAGAACGGCAAAAACCCTGCCGTCTATACTGGCGGGTGGACACCCCATGAAACCGTCCCTCTTTCCTCCTCTACAGCAGGCCTCGGCCTCAGGCCGCCGCCTCCGGCTTGGTGCGCAGCCCCTCGCCGATCTCGCCGAAGCGTTCCAGCGTATGGCGCGCCCAGCGCGAGACGTCGTAATGCAGGACGTTCTGGTACATGGCGCGCATGCGCTCCCGCTTCTCTTCCTCCGGCATGTCGAGCGCCTGGTCGAGGGCGGCATCCATCGCTCGCGCCGAATAAGGATTGGCGAGGACCGCCTGCGGCAGTTCGACGGCACAGCCGGTAAATTCCGACAGCACCAGTACGCCGAGATCGCCCTGCTTGGCCGCGACATATTCCTTGGCGACCAAGTTCAGCCCGTCGCGCAGCGGCGCGATCAGGCAGACATCCGCCATCTTGTAATAGGCAATCAGCCGGTCGAACGGGATGGCGTTGGAGAACAGGAAGACCGGCGACCAGCGCAGATTGGTGAAACGGCCATTGATACGGCCGACCAGCGCCTCGATCTCGCGCTGCGTGTCACGGTAGATCTTCATGCCGCTGGCAGCCTGCACTGAGACCAGCAGCAACTTCACCTTGCCATGCAGTTCCGGGCGCCTTTCCAGAAGCCGTTCATAGGCCTGCAGGGTTTCCTTCATTCCCTTGGTGTAATCGGTGCGCCCCACCGCCAGGATCAGCCGCTGGCCTTCCAGCTCCTCCCGGATGGTCTTCTGGATCTGCCGGCTGGGCTCGCCCTTTAGCAGTTCGGTGATGATCTCCGGGTTGGTGCCGACCGGGAAGGCATCGAGATTGACGCTCCGTCCCTTGTGGCTGAGGCGCACCGGCACATATGGCTCCGACAAGGCCATCCCGCTCGGCGACATACCGCTCTCGACGCGCACGGTTTCCGTCACCTCAACATCGCGCAGCGAGCGCGCGACGTCGGCAAAATTCTTGGAATAGCGCGGGATATGGAAGCCGACGAGGTCGCAGTCCAGCAAACTGTCCACGATCTCGGTGCGCCAGGGCAGGACGTTGAACACGTCCGGCCCTGGAAACGGCGTGTGGTGGAAGAAGGCGATCTTCAGCGACGGCTTGATCTGCCGCAGATATTTCGGCACCAGCCACAGATTGTAGTCATGCACCCAGACCAGGGCGTCGTCCTCGGCCTGCGCGGCGGCGGCCTCGGCGAACAGCCAGTTCACCTCGCGGAAGGTATTCCAGTCGGCATTCTCGTAGCGGAACAGCCAGGGGAAGGAGTGCAGGATCGGCCACAGCGCCTCCTTCGAAGTGACGTGGTAGAAGCTCTTCACCTGCTCGGCCGTCAGCGGCAGGCGGGAGACCGCATAGTCGCCATAGCTGTCGGAAATCCGGATGACGCGGTCGAACTTCTCCTGCTGCTTGGGCGACACCTGCTTCCAGGCGACCCAGGCGCCGCGTCCTTCGGCAATGCGGCCGAAGAAACTCTTCAGGGTCGGGACAATCCCGTTCGGGCTCTTGTTCTCCCGATAGACCCGCCGACCGTTCTCCACCACCTCCTCATAGGGCTGGCGGTGATAGACGATGACGAGATCCGATTTGGTCATGAGATGTTCTCCCCCTCCAGTGCCTTCGGATGCATGCGGAAATGCCGCAACGCATCGGCGATGCCCGCCGCCCCTGGCAGCGGGCTGCGATAGACCCAGTC
>NZ_JAKUSO010000118.1:0-3299 GCF_022449305.1 Oceanibaculum sp.
TCGCCTTCATACGCGGCAAGAATGTGGTGCCGTTCCACCGACCTTGATGTCTACGTGGCCGCAAAACACCGCTTACAATGCTCCTGCGATCAATTATAACGATGATTATTATACGCGCGGGAGCAGTCCCGCATGAAAATGTCCATCAATTTATCCGAGTGGATATTTCCATTTAAACAACGGCCTGTAGATTTATTTTTCTATGAAACGCCTAAGAACTTCCTACGAAAGAAGACATTATTTGCGTGACGCCGTCAGCGACACGGGTCCAGTTCCGTCAGGCCAGGCCAAAGCAGATGCAGCACTTAAGGCCGCGCCAACCCCGGTCATAGAGAACGGACTGGATCGGCGGGGCTTCCTTTGCCGGTTCAACCGATCCATCAATCCAAACTGGCAAAGGCTCGAGCGATGGCCCCCAGCCCCCCTCCCCGCTAGAGATCGATCTTCTCCGGCGTCAGACAAATGGGGAAGATGAAGCCCAGCCCAATACGCAGGCTAGAGGCTGAAGGCAACCTGATAGCGTTAAACGTGTCGATGACGCTTGGGAGGGCTATGAAGCTCTTCCCGCTCTTGGTCCGGCAGGGCTCGCAAAGAGCTTAGCAACTACGCAGCCTGGCCTTTAACAGCCGGCACCATCTCCTGAACAGCGAAGGCGCGGGCTCATTGCCAAGGAAGGGTGTGCGGCGGCTGCATTGAGGGTAGAGGGACACGCTCACGGGAGCATGTAACGAGAAGCGATCACCGACAGCTGTAGCGGCAATGGGGGTTACGAAATACGGGCCGCCAATTTCCACATCGTGAGAATCATACCGTGAAACGGAATACGCCTACACCTCGGCGCCGACTTATGTATGGCTGGGTCCGGATCCTTAGGCCCGGCGCTGAGGGTGGAAGTCCTAGAACGCCACACAAGGTTCCAGGGGGATGCAGGCAGTGTTCGGGCGCTTTCCTGGCCGGATCCTTGGATGATGCCCATGGATAAATCTAAAGAATGGCTAAGCTAACGCCCCTTGGACGCCGGTCACGAAACACCCCCAAACCCGCCTAGCGCCGCCAGAAGGATAACGGCAAATCCAAATCCAGCCTGCAGGTAACGGCCATAGGGCTCCAGCCGGGCGGTGTGATCTCTGGCGATGCCGATTGCGAGCCGGCTGGCAAAGACCGCCACCAGAGCGACGGCGGCGAGCGTGACGGCCACACCGACCGCCAGCGACAGAAGCAGAATGACGGCATGCGCCATCGATGCCTGGGCCAGCGCGAAGCCCAGCACCGTGATCGTCAGGGGACAGGGCAGGACGCCAATCCCGGCCGTTATGGTGAATGCGGCATGGCGCGACGCACCATGCGGCCGGAAAGCCTGCAGGACCATCAGCGCTCCGGCCAGCGCGACGAGCCCATAACCGAGGGTCGTTACCAGGGGCTCGCCCCGGCCGCTGAGGCTGGCTGCCGGACGCAGCAGCGCGGCGAACAGGGCATAGAGCAAGGCGCCGGTCGCCACATGCATCAGGGCCGCCATCGCCGCGATCCGCAGCCCCTTCAGGGCCGTGCCCCGGCTGCCGGCGAGGAAGGCCGCCAGGGCGAGCTTGCCATGCCCAGGCGTCAGGGCATGCAGCGCACCAAGCCCGATCCCCAACGCCAGAAGGGAGGGCATGTCACCGGCCCGCAGGACCGATGACAGCGCCGCCAGGATTTCCCGCTGCCAGACGGAAACCAGCGCCCATGCCTGCCCGACAAGCTCCATCAATGACTCCTCTCCCCCTCCCGCACGCGATGGCAATGCGGGAGGGGAATCGCGATCAGACGACCCGTTTCAGGGCGATGAACTCACCCTCCACGCGAAGCGTCACCGTTACATCCTTGCCGGTGCGGTTGCGCCAGAACCAGCCATGGTGCCCGTCGAACGCCGCCTCCAGAACGCCCTTCTCGCCGGGTGAGGCGCGGCCCTTGCCATAGCCGTGATAGAAGTCGCGCGGCGCATCATAGGGATCGCCATGGGTGTCGTAATTCACGCCGCCGCCGGCTGCCTTCCACTCGAAGGACACCTTGGCGCCCTTGCGCATCTCCAGCTTCACTTCCGCGCCTTCGCCTGGCTTCAGGGTAAGCGTATATTCCCCGACCTTAGCCTGGGCGAGCTGCACCGAGGCGGCGGCCGGCTTCGCCAGGAACAGTTCGGCCAGCACCGTGCCGATCAGGCCGGAACGCTTGTCGCCGGCGGGTGCGGGCACCGGCTGGCTCTCCTTCAGCCGGTCCTCCTCCGCCTCGCGGGAGAGCTGTTCCTTGATCTCGCCCATCTCGGTCAGGCCCAGCAGTCGGCCGATGCCGGTAGGATCGATGCCATACTCGCCGGGCAGCACCGTGGTCACCAGCAGCACGATGGCCGTGGCGATGGCAATGAAGGTGGAGCGCAGCAGCTGCCGGGTGCTGGGCAGCTGGTCGCGGCTGGGGATATTGCTGTTATACATGTCTTGGTCTCCCTGGATCAAGCGACGAAAAAGCCGGTGATGTGATAACCCACCAGCATGAAGCCAGCGGTCATCATGGCGACGTTGGCGGTGTAGGCATGACGCAGGAAGCTGTCGCTGCGCCGCCAGTAGCTGATGGCAATGAGGATGGCGCCCAGGGCCAGCAGCTGGCCGATCTCGACGCCGACATTGAAGGCCAGCAAATTGGGAATGAGCCCGTCCTCGGCGATCTCGTATTCCTGCAATTTGGTCGCCAGGCCGAAGCCGTGGAACAAGCCGAAGATCAGGGTCGCGGCCCTGGTATCGGGCTGAAAGCCGAACCAGCGCTGATAGGCGCCCATATTGTCGAGTGCCTTGTACACCACCGACAGGCCGATGATGGCGTCGATGATGTAGGCGCTGACGCTGATGCCCGAGAGCACGCCGAACAGCATGGTCACCGAATGACCGATAGCGAACAGGCTGACATAGAGGGCGATGTCCTTCGCCCGGTAGAGGAAGAAGATAACGCCCAGCAGGAACAGCAGATGATCGTACCCCGTGACCATGTGCTTGGCGCCCAGATAGGTGAAGGGGATCAGGTGAATCCCGGTGATCTCCAGGATGTAGCCCTTGTCGCCTTCCGTGACGGCATGGGCGAAGGCCGGACCGGCGAGCAGCAGCACCGCCAGCACAATTGGCAGGCCGAGCAACGGTCTCAGCTGGTGAAGCGGCCGAGACCAAGCAAAATCGTTTCGATGCATGTCATGTCCAATATCGTCGGGTTGATGAGCCGCCCGAGGCGGCCGTGAACGGCGATATCAGGCGCGGCGCGGCGGTCTTTCCGGCTGGTCGGGG
>NZ_JAKUSO010000119.1:0-3262 GCF_022449305.1 Oceanibaculum sp.
TACGGGTCGGCGAAAACTCGCCGAACTTATGACCGACCATGTTCTCGGTCACCAGCACGGGCACGAATTTCTGGCCGTTGTACACGCCAAAGGTCAGGCCGACAAACTGCGGCAGGATCGTGCTGCGCCGGGTCCAGATCTTAATGACCTCGTTCCGGCCCGACGCGCGCGCCTTATCCGCCTTCTTGAGAAGGTAGCCGTCGATGAACGGACCCTTCCAAACAGAGCGAGCCACGTCTGCTCTCCTTTACTTCTGATACCGGCGGCGAACGATCATGCCGTCGGTCTTCTTGTTGTTTCGAGTCCGCCGGCCCTTGGTCGGCTTGCCCCACGGAGTGACCGGATGACGACCGCCCGAAGTACGGCCTTCACCACCGCCATGCGGATGATCGATCGGGTTCATGGCAACGCCACGCACCGACGGGCGACGGCCCAGCCAGCGGTTACGGCCAGCCTTGCCCTTGTTGATGTTCTGCTGGTCCGGGTTGGACACGGCACCCATCGTCGCCATGCACTCGCCGCGCACCTGGCGCAGTTCGCCGGAAGCCATGCGCAGCACCACATTGGCGCCGTCGCGGCCGACGATCTGGCAGTAGCTGCCGGCGGAACGGGCGATCTGGCCGCCACGGCCCGGCTTCAGCTCGACATTGTGCACCACGGTGCCGACCGGAATGTAGCGCAGCTGCGCCGCATTGCCCGGCTTGATGTCCGTGCGCAGGCCCGAGACAACCACGTCGCCGGCCTTCACGCGCTGCGGCGCCAGGATGTAGGCGAGCTCGCCATCCTCGTACTTGATCAGCGCGATGAAGGCGGTGCGGTTCGGGTCATATTCCAGCCGCTCGACGGTGGCCGGCATGTCGAACTTGCGCCGCTTGAAGTCGACCAGACGATAGCGGCGCTTGTGACCGCCGCCCCGCTGGAAAGCGGTGATGCGGCCGTAATTGTTGCGCCCGCCGGTCTTGGTCAGACCTTCGGTCAGCTGCTTGACCGGCTTGCCCTTCCACAGATCGCTGCGGTCAACAACGACCAGCTGGCGCTGCGAGGGCGTGGTCGGCTTAAAGGATTTCAGTGCCATGGTCTCAGACCCCGGTGGTCACGTCGATGGAATGACCCTCGACCAGGGTCACGATCGCCTTCTTGGTGTCGCTGCGCTGGCCGACGATGCCACGGAAACGCTTCACCTTGCCCTTCTGGCGCAGCGTGTTCACGGCATCCACCTTCACCTCGAACAGGGTCTCGATGGCGACCTTGATCTCCGGCTTGGTGGCGGTCAGCGGCACCCGGAACGCAACCTGGTTGTGCTCGGACACCCGGGTTGCCTTCTCGGTGATGATCGGGGAGCGGATGATCTCGTACATCTGCTCCTTGCTCAGCTTCACCTCTTTGGTGTTGCGCGGCTTCAGGCTGCTCATTTCAGACGCGCCTCCAGCGCTTCGATGGCGTTCTTCGTCAGCACAAGCGTGTCGCGCCGCAGAATGTCGTAAACATTGGCGCCGATCTGCGGCAGCACGTCGATCCCGATCAGGTTCGAGGCCGCCTTCTTCAGATTCTCGTCCACCGCGCCATCGACGATCAGGGCCGAGGTGATGCCCAGCTTCTCCAGCTGCGCCTTCAGCTCCTTCGTCTTCGGCTCGGACAGCTTGGCGTCATCAAGGACGATCAGCTTCTCGTCCTTCAGCTTCGCGGCAAGCGCCGTCTTCAGGCCCAGCTTGCGGACCTTCTTCGGCAGATCGTAGCCATGATCGCGGACCACCGGACCGAAGATCGTCGCACCGCCACGGAACTGCGGCGAACGGGTGCTGCCCTGGCGGGCACGACCGGTGCCCTTCTGCTTGTAGGGCTTCTTCGTGGTACCGGCGATCTCGCTGATACCCTTGGTCTTGTGGTTGCCGGAACGGCGCTTGGCAAGCTGCCAGTGCACCACGCGCGACAGCAGGTCGGCCCGGACATCGACGCCGAAGATGGCCTCGTCCAGTTCGATCGCGCCGACGTCGGCGGCTTCAAGGTTCTTGACCGTGACCTTCATCGTCTCAGTCCTTGTTCTCGGGCGCTTCGGCGCCATCATTCTCGGCCTCAGTGACGGCCGCGGTTTCAGCCGGGGTCTCCGCAGGCGCTTCCGCAGCAGCGGCCTCGATCAGCTTCGCCGGGAAGGGCAGGCCCTCCGGCAGCTTCGCCTTCACCGCGTCGCGGACCAGCACCCAGCCACCCTTGGAACCGGGGATGGCACCCTTGACCAGGATCAGACCGCGATCCTCGTCGCTGGCAACCACTTCCAGGCTCTGAGTGGTCACCCGGACATCGCCCATGTGACCGGCCATCTTCTTACCCTTGAAGACGCGGCCCGGATCCTGGCGCTGACCGGTCGAACCATGCGAGCGGTGCGAGATCGACACGCCGTGCGTTGCCCGCAGACCGCCGAAATTGTGCCGCTTCATGACGCCGGCGAAGCCCTTGCCGATGCTGGTGCCCGTCACATCGACCTTCTGGCCGGCGACGAAATGCGCGGCAGATATCTCCTGGCCCGGCTCCAGCAGCGCATCGGCGCTGACGCGGAACTCGGCCAGCTTCTTGCGCGGCTCCACATTGGCCTTCGCGAAATGGCCGCGATTGGCCTTCGAGACGTTCTTCACCTTGGCCTTGCCGACACCGAGCTGCACGGCGTTGTAGCCGTCCTTCTCCTCGGTGCGGACGGCAACCACCTGGCAGCCATCGATCTTCAGCACGGTGCAGGGGATATGGCTCCCCTCCTCGTTGAAGACCCGCGTCATGCCCAGCTTCTGGGCGATCAATCCGGTACGCATCTTCCGCTACTCCCGGCCTTACAGCTTGATCTCGACGTCGACGCCGGCGGCCAGGTCGAGCTTCATCAGCGCGTCCACGGTCTGCGGCGTCGGATCGACGATGTCCAGAAGGCGCTTGTGCGTCCGCATCTCGAACTGCTCACGCGACTTCTTGTCGATGTGCGGGCCCCGCAGCACCGTAAACTTCTCGATTCGCGTCGGCAGAGGCACCGGGCCGCGAACGCGAGCACCCGTACGCTTCGCCGTGTTGACAATCTCCTTCGTGGACTGGTCCAGAAGTCGATGGTCAAACGCCTTCAGCCGAATGCGAATATTCTGCGTATCCATCATTTCACCCTTGGGCGCTCGGGCCCGTTCACAGCAAGACGCCGTTGCGCCCGAATATTACTCGACGACCTTGGCGACGACGCCGGCGCCGACGGTGCGGCCGCCTTCGCGGATGGCGAAGCGCAGGCCCTCAT
>NZ_JAKUSO010000012.1:0-61092 GCF_022449305.1 Oceanibaculum sp.
TTTTTCCAGGACCTTCTGCATGGCGGCTGGCTCAACGCCGAGCTCGGCCGCCATCAGCGCCGCCGCGCGGGACGGCCAATTGACCCATGAGTCCCGTTCCTCGCGCGCGAGCCGAAAGACGAGCGCGGTCGCGCGCGCACGATCGATGAGTTCGCCCTTCATCTTCTGAAGCCGGAGGCGGCGCTCCTGCGCTTTCAGCACCTCGTTCGCCGTCTTGGCTTGCAGGAAGGTCGTGCCACCGCCAGTCGCGGGCGAAGTCAGGCCGCTTTCCCGGAGTGTTTCGCCGACGGCTGAGAGGGCCACGTCGGGCACCGGCTTCAGCTTCGGTGTGGGAGCCTTCCTGGTCTTCGACGGGTCCGTTGTCTCCGCGCGGCGGGCGTCGCTGGCATCGGCATCGATGCTGCCGTCGGAATGGAGGACGAGCCGCTCGGCCGCCTTCGCCTTCTGGATCGCGCCCCGTGAGAGGCCCACACGGGCGGCGTACTGGCGTTCGCTAAGCCCCTGCATATCGACGCAAAATTCCTAATAAAAATGATGCGCTTATCGACTTGATAAGCGCTGCGATCAGAGCCTGTATGGCGTCACCAACAAGGACGGAGACAGCCATGACCAAGACCCCGAACAAGCCGCAGGCGATCGACGCCTTCATCGCCCGGAAGGTGGAGATCGACGCGATGCTGGAGCGGCTCGCCGCTCTCAGCGCGGACCATTTCGACACCAGCCCAGACGAGATCAATTGGGGCCACGTCGGAACGCTCGCCCACTACGCCGCACTTCTGAAGCGCATCACCGACAGCGCCTTCAATGAGGGCGAACACGCCGAGTGATTTCCGGCATCGCCTGAACTCCGGCCGCGCCGCCCTGCGCGGCTCGGGGTCGTAGAAGGGCCGCGATGGTGCGACCCGAGATGGAGACGACCCCATGACCAAGCTTTCCGAGACGCAAGCAGTGATTCTCAGCGCCGCCGCACAGCGCGACGGCCATAATGCCTTGCCGCTTCCGCCAAACCTGCGCGGCGGAGCTGCCGCCAAGGTGGTGGAGACGATGATCGCCAAGGGCCTCATCGAAGAGGTCGACGCCAACCTGCGCGGGGGCAAGCCTGTCTGGCGCGAAACGGGCGACGGCCACGGCGTCACGCTGGTCGCGACCCAAACCGGGCTTGCTGCCATCGGCATCGTGCCGGAGAGCGCCGACAGCGCGCCCACGGGTGACGCAGAAGCGCCCAGCGAGGGAGGAGCGGACAACGCCACGGGCGAGACCAAGGCCGCACCCAAGATGCGAACACCGCGCGAGGGCACCAAGCAGGCCACGCTGATCGCTATGCTCCGCGCACCGGACGGCGCGACCATCGAGGAGATCATGGCCGCGACGGGCTGGCAGTCGCACACAGTACGCGGCGCCATGGCCGGGGCGCTCAAGAAGAAGCTGGGCCTCGCGGTCTCCTCGGAGAAGGTCGAAGGGCGCGGACGGGTCTACAAGTTGCCAGTAGCCTGAAGCCAAAGGATCCGACCACATCATGACCGCCGCCCCGAGTGGGCGGCGGTTTTATCTCCAAGTCCGGCGAACACGTATCTCCTCGAACACCCGCCTGAGCGCATAGCTGCGAGCGATCGACACAACCGTTTATGCTGAGCGCATGATTATGCGGAGTCGTCCGGGCATGCGCGATGCACACGCTCCAGGCCACTGGCGATGTCCGCAAGGTCTCGCTCTGGCTCGGCCATGCCAGCGTCCAGACCACCGAGATGTACCTGCGCGCAGACCCGACCGAAAAGCTCGAGGCACTCACAGCCATGGGTCCGCCAACCCTGAAACGCGGGCGCTTCACCGTGCCGGACAAACTGATGGCGATGCTGAAGGAGGCGAGCAACGACCGGAATTATGCGGAGTGACAACTGCCAAAAGTTCCCGTGGCGCCCGTCAAGGGCGCCACAGACTCCGCATAATCATTCGCTCAGCATAAACGGTTTTATGCCGATCTCGGCATAAAACCGTGAAGATCGCGCCCATCATCATGTTCTGTGCCAACGTCGCATGCAGTCCGAAGAGCGGGAAGACCGCCATCTGCGTCCCCACGGCGACACCGTAGCCGAAAATCACGTTTGCCACGGCCTCGACGAGCGACATGGTACGCGACTGCTTCATGCGGCGTCTGCCGCATCGGATTCACCCAGCCTCTCCTCCCGCACCTCGGAGAAAGTCCGTCCGTCGCCATCGAGAACGGCGGTGCGTCCCGTGTCGGCCTGCCAACGTTCCACGGCGACATCGACATAGGCGGGGCTGATCTCCATCGCGAAGACGCGCCGGCCATTGGCCTCGCCCGCCATGATCTGCGAGCCGGAGCCCGAGAACGGCTCGTAGCAAAGCCCGCCGCGCGACACGTGCTGGCGCATCGGGATCCCGAACGCGTCGAGCGGTTTCGGCGTGGGATGGTCCGGCCGCTCGTCCTTGGCGAAGCTCGGCATCTCCCACGTCGAGGGCAGCGTCTGATCGGCCACCTTCGGCGGGCGGTTCGGTCTGCGCCAGCCCATGAAGCAGGGCTCGTGCTTCCAGAGGTAGTGCGACCGGGTCAGGACGCCGCGGTCCTTCACCCAGATGATCTGTTGATGGACGAAGGCCCCGGCCTTTTCCCAGCAAGCCTCCAGCATCGCCTGGCGGCGCGATGCGTGCCAGCAGTACCAGGCGGCGTCCTCGGTGATGGCTTCCGCCACAGCCGCCGCGATGAAGCCGTCGTAGAGTTCGGCCCCCTGCGAGGAGTCGTCCCAGGTCGTGCCGTAGGACTGCGACCAGTCCTTGTTTCGTGTCGGGTGGTTCGAGCCGTCGTAATCCACCAGATACGGCGGGTCGGTCGCGAAAAGGATCGCTCGCTCGCCGTTCATCAGGCGGCGCACATCGGCAGCGCTGGTGCTGTCGCCGCACAGGAGGCGGTGGTCGCCAAGGATCCAGAGATCACCCGTCCGCGATGCCGGGTTGCGCGGCGGTTCAGGGATGGTCACCGGCGGCACGGAGCCCCCGGCACCACCTTCTTCACCGCCGTCTTCCGCAACGTAGGCCAGCAGCTTGTCGAGCTCGCCGTCGGAGAAGCCGACCAGCGACAGGTCGAAATCCTCGGCCAGCAGATCGTTCAGCTCCGCCGACAGCAGAAGTTCATCCCACTCCGCCCAGTTTGCCGACTGGTTGGCCAGCAGGCGGAACGCCTTGATTTGCGTCTCCGACAGTTCGTCCGCGAGAACGACGGGCACGGTCTCGAGACCGAGCAGACGCGCAGCTTTCAGCCGCAAATGACCATCGACCACCAGCCCGTCGCTGCGCGCGACGATCGGGATGCGGAAGCCGAATTCCACGATGGCCTGCGCCATCCGGTCGACCACATCGTCGTTCTTCCGCGGATTGCGGTCGTATTCGATCAGCCGACCGATGGGCCAGTCTTCAAGCTGCAGGGCGGTGGTCGGCATGGGCGGAACTCTTGAGCATGTGCAGGGTCACCGTCCGGCGCGCATGGATGCTGCAGAACAGGACGAGCTTGGTGACGGGCAGCGGCGGATCGACCGCCTCGACATCGTGAAACACCGTCTCCACCCGCTTATGGCAGGCGCGGCAGAGCGGGATCAGGTTGGTCCGAGACCTGGCGCACGGCGCGACGGCGCCCGCGCTCGCCGCAGTGCCGTGCGCGAGGGTCATGCAGGTTCCTGTCGATGGTCGATCGGCGTCGCCGGGGTGGATACCCGGTGGCTTCCGGACTCCGGATGCCGGGCCGGACTCCACACGGGGTCCAGCAGGTATCCACCTGCGGGGTCCGGCTAGGCGTTTGATTTTACGAAGGTTTCAGGCGATCTGGGGTGGATTCCGGCCGGGGTGGCTTCCCAAAAATCCGGCCCTGTCGCTGGCGATATGCCGCGCTGAGCCCTCCCGAATACAGAGTCGCCAGGAAGGAACCGGAAACTGCCGTGGGGTGGACCCCGGCCGGACCCTCGCTGGACCCCGGGGTCCAGAAGGCCCTGCGTCAACGCAAAGGGGAGAGCGAGCTTTCCAGCGCACTCTCCCCATCTTGCCTTCGGAATAGCATGGATCTGTTGCAGATGTCGAAGGGAAAAGTGTTGCAACACATTGGAGTCAATGTGCATTCAGGCGCGCAGCGATCTTGGTCAGCGCCAGCTGCCAGCGCCGCCAGGCGGTTGTGCGGTCGCAACCCAGCTCGTAGCTGACCTGCTTCCACGGCACGCGCGCGGCACGGGACCAGACCAGCTTGCGCTCCGCTTCCTCGATCCAGAGCACCCAGTCGAAAGTCTGCTCAAGGCGCGTGATCGCAGCCGCCGACGGCCAGATACGCATCGGCTCCGGTTCCATAGCGGCGATCTCGCGGCTGGTCCGCACGATGTCGGGCCAGGTGTTGAAGTAGCCCTGCGCCTTCACCGGCGGCAGCTTGCGCAGGGTGCGGAACGCCTCCTCGAAATGATCGGCGACGCAGTCGGCGGTCCATTCACGATCAGTCATGGCGCGCCTCCCTGTCGCAAGGGCGCGGGCCGTAGAGCTTCTCGCCGAGCTGGCGGACCAGTTCACGCTCGGGCCAGGTGAGGCGGTCGTCATCGGCGGAGACCGCGAGGACGCCCTGTTCCCGCCAGCCATCGCGCTTGACCTGCTCGGGATCGCGGCGCCGGCCGCCGTAGCCATGGGAATGCCATCTCATGCGACACCCCCGTTCGTCTCGATGACCCAGAGCAGCAGCGCGATGGCATCGGCCTCATTGTCATCGGCGGGGCTGAAGCCGCGGGCGCGGACGGCGGCGATCATGGCGGCCTTGTCGGCGTTGCCCTTGGCCGTCGCGTGTCGCTTGATCGTGCCGACGGGGACGCCCTCGTAGGGCACGCCGCGCAGTTCGGCCCATGCAGTCAGCGTGGCCATGAGCCCGCCGTAGATGTGGCTCGCGTCGGTGCCAGCATGGCGGCGGACCTCCTCGAACCAGATCGCGGCGACAGGACCGGACAGCCGGTCGATCTCGGTCAGCCAGTTGGTGAAGCGCAGGTAGCGCATGCCGCCACCGTCGAAGCGGCCGGGACGCAGCGAGACGGTGCCGCTGGTGATCAGGCCGTCATGGCCGCGGATCGCCCAGCCGGTCGAAGTGCCGAGGTCGAGCGCGAGGATGCAGCGGAGCAGTCCACCACCCTCCCGCATCGGAACCGGAGGGTTGGTGACGGGTGTGACGGATGTGACGGATAGTTCCTTATCCGCTCCATAGGCGCGCACATGCGCGCGCGTAACGGTCTTATAGGTATGATCCGTCACATCCGTCACACAGTCTGATTTCATTGGCATTTTCCTATTCTCCCGAGAAAAGGTCAGAGTTGCTGTCGTCGAGGGCGATGCCCCGGAATCCTTTGGCTGCGCGGGTGTTGTGACGCTCGAATCCCCGGACGATCAGGGCTTCCGAGAAGCGCTTGACCGAGCCTGCGAACTCGCCGTTCGCATCGGCCCACGCCTTCCAGTCGGCGAACATCGCGGAGGTGCTGGCGCTGAGGTGCAACCCGACAGAGCAGCGCTCGTCGATCCAGCGACCGATGGCGTCTTCCGCCTCGAAGTAGTCCTCTGTCGCGGCCATCACGGCGGGCGGCGGGCGCAGCCCCGTCCGCTGCCATTCGATGCAGCCCTCGAGCGCCCATGCGAGGATCCCGTCGCGTTCGGCCAGCAGCCTGTCCGCCAGGTGCTTGTCGCGCCGTGCGGGCGGGATGGTGACCGTGAACGGCACCATGTGCAGGCGCCGCTTCATCGCCTCGTCGACGTTGCGGATGGAGGGCTTGTGGTTGCCGACGATCAGCAGCTTGAACTGCGGGATGAACTCGAAGAAATCCTGCCGCATGAAACGGGCCGTGATCTTGTCACCCCCGGTCAGCGCCTTCAGCTTGCTCTCGGCCCAGCGACTGCCTTGTTCGGTCTCGATGGACGTGACGATGCGCGCCCCGCGCAGCCCGGCCATGTCGGTCGGGTGGCGATCACCCTGCGTGGCCATGAACATGTCCATCGGCGCGACGGTGGCATAGTCGCCCAGGATGGCGGTCAGGGTGTTGGCGAAGACGGATTTCCCGTTGGCGCCGGTGCCGTAGAGGAAGAACAGCGCGTGCTCGGTCGTGACGCCGGTCAGGCAGTAGCCCGCCATTCGTTGCAGGTATAATTGCAATTCGCCGTCCCCGCCCGTGACGGTTTCGAGAAAGCCGAGCCAGACGGGGCAGGCGTCGGCGACGGACGCCCCGGCGATCCGGGTCATGAACAGCTCTGGTTCGTGCGGCAGGGATGCGCCGCTGCGCAGGTCGATCACGCCGCCCGGCGTGTTCAACAGCCAGGGATCACGATCCCAGGGCTCGGTGGTGGTGGCATGACGGCGATCGGAACGGGCGAGCCGCTCCACGGCGGAGACTGTCGCGGCGCTGGAGAGTTTCGCCTTGAGCCGTGCCGAGCCCGCGCGCGCAGCTGCCTCACGGCAGATCATCCGGGCCAGATCGAAGGCCTGCAGCGTCTCCTCGCGCCGCCACAGCTTGCCCGACCAGGTCAGCCATTGGCCCCAGCCCGCGACGTAGCGCCATGTCTCGGCGTGGCGGACGGCGAAAGCTGCGGCGAGCGCATCCTCGGTGAAGCGCACCGGCACCGGCCCATCATGCCCCCCGCCAGCAGGGCCGCCGCCATCGGGACCGTCATCCTCGTCATCGATCTCGCCGTTGCGTGCGGCATCGCGTTTCCAGAGGCGTTCGGCTTCTTCGCGCAGCCGTGCCTCCGGCCAGGGAGGGGCAACGCGGGCCGTGTTGTAGGAGACGATTTCCTCCCACGCCTGTTCGCGCGGCACGTGGCCTTCGCGGGCACGGCGGATCCAATAGCCGATGACGCGCGACAGCGCGTCGAACCGGGTGGTGCCATCCACGCCGCCTTCGCGGACCTGGCGGCCGAAAATCTCGGTCACGCTGCCGCGCTCGGTGGCGGCCATGTTGAAGTCGAGCCCGGTCTCGCCCTCCAATGGCGGCATCGCGATGATGGCCTCGAGCAGTTCGCCAAGGTCGTGATCGCGTGGATCTCGGTTCAGGATCTCCACCAACCGCCGCCGGCCCTGTTTGGCATGGATCGATCCTGCCACCCGGATCGGCTGGTGCGCGGAACGGAAGGAGGGATCGCCGCCGACTTTCGCGGCGATCATGTGCCGGGCGCGGCAGACCGTGGCGATGTCGTCGCCTTCGGCGGGTTCTGTCAGGCGCCAGTAGAGGTGCAGCTTCCGCTGCCCCTCGGCGGTGACGCCACCGGACGCGACTTCGAGTGTCGGACATCCGAGATGCTGCACGAGATGGTCGCGCTTCGCGCCGATGTCGCCATGGTCGAGATCGACCAGCACCACCTGCGTCTGCACGATGCTCTCCGCCCGTGCGTCGCCGGGAGCGGCAACGGTGCCGGGGGCCACGAACAGCGCCATTCCGACGCCGCTGGCCCATGTCGCCTGCAGCGCGAGTTTCGCGGCGAGCGTGCCATCCGCTTCGATGAAGGGCACGTGCGGCGGGCCATCGCCCGCGCCTTTCTCGGCCAGAGCACGAACCGGCACCCAGCCGTCGCAGTAGCCGAAAACGACATCTGCATAGACCGCGATCATTTCGGCGTCGGGCGCGACGTCGTCGGGTGCGATGGTGTCGGACGGGACCGTCATGCCCAGCACCGTTCCCGCCACGCACAGAAGCGGCATTCGAAGTGGTCGGGGTCGGCCGTGTGGCGGGGAAGAAGCTCACCCGCATCACAGGCACGCAGGATCGTCACCGCCTTGTCGCTGGCGGACTGGGCGAGTGCGGCATCGAACGGCACGAGTTCGTGCCAGTTCTCGCATGTGTCCTTGTTGACGGCGGTGAAGAGCGCGGGCGTCTCGGTCAGACCGAGATACGCCTGGTAAAGCGCGATCTGCGCGGCGTAGACCGGCTTGGCCTTCGCGACACCGTGCTTGGCGATCTCGCGCCAGTTCTTCGCGTTGGCCGACTTGCACTCCCAGAGCGCCGGAACCGCCATGCCGTTCGGCGCCGCGACCACCACGCCGTCGGCGTGCCCCTGAACACGTCCGCCCACGACCGAAAAGCCGAACTGATCGCCGTGTCGATTGCGCGTGCGAAGGTCGAACCCGGCCTTGCGCAGCCAGGCGATGGCCAGATCTTCCAGGACGTGCCCGAGCGCGAAGATCCGCAGGGACTGACCCGAGAACCCGGCGCCCGGGTCTTTCGGCGTCTTTAGGTATTCGTACTGCAGCCTGCGCTGGCAGACGTCTCCGAGCCTGCTGCCCCCGAGATAGTCGCGCTCGGGGCGTTCGGCCTGTTCCGCGACGAGGGCGTTGTCGATGCAGGCATTGACGGTGTCCGCGAAACTGGGCGGCTTCTCCCGATGGTTGAAATCGAAAGCAGCGTCCATCAGAACGGCACCTCCGGATCGGGCCGGGGTGCGCTGGTCGCCATGGCCTCCTGGAAGCCGTCGACGGTGGCGGTCGCGAGCGCGAGCGCCTGTGCTTCGGACAGATCGGCGAACCGCGTGGTCCAGCCGATCTCGGCCATCAGTTCGGCCATGTTCCTGAGGGCAGCGCGAAGGGCTGCCTGTTCGCGTTCGTCGGGATCGATCATGCGCCGACCCCCGAGGGTGGGCGCCGCTGGCATGCGGGAATGCGGGGTGGCGCGGCGCGCCGAATGGATGCCGGTCATGGGAGAGCTCCAGATGCTCTCCTCACCTACCGGCGGGGGCTTCGGACTGTCGGATCGCGCGCACGGAACTTGCCGTGAACGCAATCTTGTGACGAGCAAGATTCCTTCCTAGTCTTGCGAAAGACGATAATTTCAGGAGCAGCGAGGCCGATGCCCGCATTCAACCCGAGAATTTTCAGCAACCCGGATCGCCTCAAGCAGATCGCCCCTGCGAGACTGAAGGCATTTCTTGAACCGTGGCAGGACTACTTTCAGTCCCGCGGGCTCGACGTTGCCGCGTGGTCGACAGATGACATGCCGCTCGAAGCCATCGCGAATGTCCTGATGAACCCAGACGCGTCGGTCCCTGAGGATATGGTCAACGCGCTCTATTACGTGCACGAAACCGCATCCCATGAGGCGATGGACGAACTGCTCGACCGCGCCGCAGCGGCGGGTATCGAGATCGAAAAGGATCACGAGGTTTCTGTGGCCGATGTCTCGGTCCAGATCTGGCTTGCGCAGCCCATGCTGCTGCAAAGCCAGCATGCCGAGACCGTGGCGTTTCAACGCTCCAACTTCATGTATTTCGCCGGTTCGCGTCCGAAGAAAAAGGCCGCCGAACTCCCGGCCATTACCGACGCCATTGCAAAGACTATGCAGGACCGGATGAACAACTGGTTCGAGGTAAAGCGCCGCGGGCGCAACAGCCGGATATTTGCGTTTCCGCGCGGTGGAAAGATTTGGCTGCTCGTGCGGCACGGCATGCCGATGCGCCGGGAAGGCAAACACCCGGACGACGGTGAAAGTGGGATCGCATTCTATCGGCCTCAACAACATGATGTCTTGATCTACGACAGCGAGACCGACGAGATCGGCGTGAACGCCGGAACGAAGGGCGAGCGGGAACTTTACCTCAAAGTCTTTGGCGAGGCGTTGTTCGGCAGCGAGGATTATTTCGATCGCTCCGAGCGCTACACGCTGGATCCGCTGCGCGAGCTCGGACCGGACTCGATGGCCTATGGGGATATTGAGGGAATTGCCGGTGTGCGTTTCGTGGAGTTTGGCCGTCGCTGGCCGGGGAAGATTTCAGAGATGGAAATCCGTAAGTGCGAGGATCTATTCACGGCCTACGGCGAAAACTGGGGGAAACGGCTTGCTGGCGGCGCGTTCACGCATGCGACGTTCAAGTTTGCGTTTGAAGGGAGCAAACGGGAGCGGTCCGTGACGATCAGGCCCGCGAACATCGCCCGGTATGAGCGGGAATCGGACGAGGAGGTCATCGAAGCCTGGCTGAAGGCGCGCGGGTTCTGGGCTATTGCGGCAGGGACGGATGATGATGAGGATTTCGAAGTTCTGGAAGACGCTTGATGCGCTGACCGATGCAGCGACCGACCGGCGCGAGTGGGCCAGCCTGTTAGGCGATGAATTCGGCTGCGTGGTGGTCGACGAACCTGACTGCCCTCTGCCACTGGTGCGATCGACCGGAACGCCAGCGACGAGTATCTCCTGCCCGTCACCGGGCGGCGAGGGATGTCCCCGTCGAATCGTACACCACGAAGATGGCAGCATCCGTGCTGTCTGCGGAGACAGTCCCAAGGCCTGCGCCGACCTCGATCTGAACATGAGCGACATCATGGTCTATAGCCTCGACCGTGTGGGGTTGGCGCGCAGCATCGCCAGCGCACTCGACCTGTCCAACAGCCCTGCGAGTTTCGACCGCCGCGCGGTCTTCAAAATCGGCTTTCATGATGTGTTTGCCGGCCGTGGCTTTCCGATATTCCTCACAGTGCCTGGACCGGTCCCAAGTGAGGATGCCGCGCAATTCGACGACGTGCTGGCCCACCCGGGCCCGAAGCTGCTGCTGGCCCCGACCACGTCATCCATCCCGGCGCACCTCGCCGCTGGCCTCGATCGGAATGGCGTGTCGCGCCTGGCCCTCGACGATCTGCTCGAACTCAATGATCGCGGGGATTTGCGGCCTTGCCAGCCGACGACCGTAATGTTCGCCGACCTACGCGCTGAGCTCGCACGCGGGATGGAGAACGCGGATTCGAACCTGGCATGGGCGCTGCCGACCGATGCGCGGTGGGAAGAGATCGGCATCCGCTTTGTCGCCGATGAGGTCGTCAATGTGAGCTTCCGGGGCGAGACCCGCAGGTTCGAACCCGATGGTCTCGGGATGAAAAGCGCCAAGGACGGCAAACCGAAAGCAGCGTGGACCTATCTGAAGGCCATCGCGATACAAGGCGGGCGGCTCCCCGTCCATCATGCCAGGAGTGCCGACACCTCGAAGCACCAGAAACAGAAACAGGCCTTGTCCAAGGCGCTGCGAGCCGCATTCGGGATTCCTGACGATCCGCTGCCCACGGTCGGAAGCGATTACGTTGCCCGTTTCGTGGCGAATGCCGACGATCTCCAGCAAGGCATTCAGGGACAGTCCCGACGAAAATTCGCTGGCTGACCTCAAGAATTTCTTCGAAAAAGTTCGCCTCTCAAGCCGCTGAAATCCAACCGGGTTTCAGCGGTTTCTCCTTGTGCTGAGCCCGCCAAGGCCACCGCTCCAACGAAATTTCGCCGGTCCCGGTCACTCGGGCCGCGTGCCCGTCCACCTGGACGAAGGCGAAACTTCATGGAGCGTTTCCACCCCATTTGCGACGCGCGCTCGCGCGTCTCCCGCAACATCACCATCCGGGCTGAACGGCTTGCCCGATCAGGTTCGGTCCCCGGCATGGAGGCCGAGGACATCAAGCAGGACCTGCGTCTGCACCTCTATCGCCGGGATGACAGGTTCGACCCCTCCCGCGGTCAGTACGACACGTTCGCCGACCGCGTTCTGGCCAACCGCATCGCCACGCTGGCCGCGCCGACCGAACGCCTGCGGGCTGAGCGGGCGTGGGTCGATTTCGACACCCCGCCCGAGGGTTGCGGCGATGACGAGACGCTGCCGCTTGCGGAAACCCTGCCTGACAGCGCGATGCCGCATGCCGCCGTCGCGCGTGCGCCGGACGAGGCGTTCGGGCTGGTCCGCGATGTCCAGCGGCTTCTCGCGGGTCTGACACCGACCTGCAGGGATGTCGCGCTGGCGCTGATCGACATGTCGCCCACGGAAGCGGCCGAAGCCCTCGGGATCCACCGCAGCACAGTCTACGCCCGGCTCGGCACGATCCGGAAGGCCGCCGAGGCGCTTGATCTCGCGGCATATCTCGGCGCCGCCCCGACAGTCTCGGAGTCCCGCCGGTAGGTGACAACAGGACCGGCGATGACCCGGTTCCACCAAGTTTCATGCCGGGCCCTCGGAGGAATGCAACACCCCCACGCGGGGAAACACTCCGACCGCAAGCTCCAGGGCGGCGTCAGGCCCGGCAGCAGTCTTGCCGACGATCCCTGGACACCAACCGACGAAAACACGGAGCATCACCATGTTCACGACTTCCCCCCTGAAACGCCTGCGCCAGTCGAGCTGGATGGAGGCGATCCCCGACACGATCAACGTTCCGGCCCTGTCCGACAGGCCGAACCGCGCGGTGCCGATCGAGCGCGCCACTGTGGACGACATCGAGTTCGCGCTTGTCGCCTTGGCTCGGCAGCAGTCCGAGCTCTACCGGCTGACGAATGCGCTTGGCGACGTGTTGAAGATGTCGCGCCGCCAGGGCGCCTGTGGCGCGGACATCGCCATTTCGGCCGCTGTGCGGGATCTGGAGGTCGGCAAGTGAGTTCCCCTTTCGGCGGCGGGCCGCTCCGCATCATCACGGCCGACGAACGCCTGCGCGAGGCGCGCGGTATCAAGGGGGTGCTCACGGGCACCTCCGGCATCGGCAAGACCACGCAACTGCTGACCCTCGATCCGCAGCGAACGCTTTTCCTGAACCTCGAGGCGGGCGAGCTGGCCGTGCAGGGCTGGCCTGGCGATGAGGTCCGCATCCGCGACTGGGAGGTCGCCCGCGATCTCGCCGCCTGGATCGGCGGTGCCAACCCGGCCATGCGGGACGACCAGTCCTATGGGCCCGGGCACTTCGCGCGGGTCTGCGCGGCCTTCGGTCCCGCTAGCCAGCTCGACAAGTACGACACCGTCTTCGTCGACAGCATCTCCGTCGCCTCTCGCATTTGCCTTCAGTGGTGCAAGGGCCAATCCCAGGCCCAGTCCGACCGCACCGGCAAGCCGGATCTCCGCGCGACCTACGGGTTGCTCGGCCAGGAGATGATCGGCTGGCTCACGCATCTGCAGCACACGCCCGCCAAGAACATCTGGCTGGTCGGTCTTCTCGACCGCAAGCTCGACGACTTCGGCAAGCCCTTCTTCTCGATGCAGATCGAGGGATCGAAGACCGGCCTCGAATTGCCCGGCATCGTCGACGAAGTCGTGACTCTGACCGAACTGCGCCCCGAGAAGGGTGACCCGTTCAGGGCATTCATCTGCACCACCATCAACGATTTCGGCCTGCCTGCGAAGGACCGCAGCGGCCGGTTGTCGATGATTGAGCCCGCCCATCTCGGGCGGCTCATGGCGAAGATTCGTGGTCCACGCCCCGATGGCGCTGCCCGCCTGAACTTCGATCTGCCCGCAGCCGCCACCGCACCCAATCCCCCGACGACGAAAGGAGCATGAAAATGGCGAGCGACATGGATTTCAACGGCGCGGACACGCAGGACGCCGCTTTCGACCTCATTCCGGCCAACACGCTGGTCAAGGTCTGCCTCACCGTCCGCCCCGGCGGCGCGGGCCCGGAAGGCTGGCTGACCCAGAGCAAGACCAGCCCAGCCCTCTACCTCAATACCGAGGCAGTCGTGATGGAGGGGCCGTTCGCGCGGCGTCGCATCTACACGCGCATCGGCTTTCGCGGAAAAGCTGCGGGCGGTCCCGGCGACGACACCTACGGCAACCGCGGGCGCGCCATGATCCGCGGCATCCTCGAATCCGCCCGCGGCGTGCGTGCCGACGACCAGTCGAACGCCGCCCGCGCCGCGCGGATGATCCGCAGCCTCGGCGAGTTGAACGGGCTGGAGTTCGTGGCGCGCATCGGCATAGAGCGCGACAAGGACAAGCCCGACGACACCGGGCGCAACGTCATCAAGGCGGCCATCGGCGCCGACCATGCCGAATACGCTCGGGTGATGGGCAGCGTACCCCAGCCACCGCAGCAGGGTCAGTTCACCGCCTCGGGCCCGCAGCTTGCGGACAACGGCATGGGTCAGTCGGGCGCGCCGTCCTCCGGCTCCGCGCCCTTCTGGGCACGCTGAGGGGGACGGCCATGATTCCGCGCGACTATCAGAGGGCGGCGGTCGATGCCGCCCGCGACCGCACCGCCGCACATGGCAACACCATGCTGGTGCTGCCCACCGGGGCGGGAAAGACCGCCATCGCCGGTTTCTACATCGGCGAGGAACTGGAGCAACGCAAACACGACCGCGTTCTGGTGCTGCAGCACACCGACGAGTTGATCGATCAGAACCGCAGCGCCATCGGCACTGTCACCGGAATGCCGACCTCGGTGGTCAAGGCCGAGCAGGACGACTGGGGCGGCCGCATCGTCTTCGGAAGCGTCCAGACGCTGGCGCGCGCCAACCGGCGCGAGCGGATGGCGCCGGTCTCCCATCTGGTCATCGACGAATGCCACCGCTCGGCCGCGCAAAGCTATCAGGCCGTCATCGACGAGGCGCGGGCGCTTAATCCGGAGATCAAGCTGCTCGGGCTCTCGGCCACGCCGGGTCGCGGGGATGGGCGCAGCCTGCGCCGCACCTTCAGCAATGTCGGTTACCATCTGAAGATCGGCACGCTGATCGGTCGCGGTCTCCTGGTGCCGCCTCGCACCTACACCATCGATCTTGGCGTCGAGGACGAGCTGGCCGGGCTGGAGGCCACTGCGGGCGATTTCGACATGCGCGCGGCGGACAAGGTGCTGAACCGCTCGGTGCTGAACGAGGCGGTCGTCGAGCATTGGCAGGCCAAGGCGGCAGACCGGCGCAGCATCTTCTTCTGTGCGACGGTCGACCATGCCGATGCGGTGGCCGAGGCCTTCCGCACGGCGGGCGTCACGGCCGAGACGATCTCCGGTGACATGCCATCGCGGACGCGCGCCGACCTCATCGCCCGGTTCGACCGGGGCGAGGTGCAGGTGCTGACCAACTGCATGGTCCTGACCGAAGGCTTCGACAGCCAGCCGGTTGGCTGCATCGGCATCCTGCGCCCGATGCTGCACAAGGGCACCTTCATCCAGGCGGTCGGGCGCGGCCTGCGCCGGGTCGATCCCGTGCGGTTCCCCGGCATCGTGAAGACCGATTGCGTCGTGCTCGACTTCGCGGGCGCAGCCCTGCGGCACGGGTCGCTGGAGCAGGAGATCACCCTCGACGAGGACGATCCCGAACCCGGCCAGGCCCCGTGGAAACTATGCCCCACCTGCGACGCCGAACTGCCGCTCGGCGCATCGGTCTGCGACTTCTGCGGTCACATCTTCACGCGGGAACGCAGTGAGGCCCGGCTGCTGACTGCTTTCGACATGATGGAGATCGACCTTCTGGAACGATCCCCCTTCGCCTGGTGCGACCTGCATGGCGACGGCCAGGCGATGATGGCGAGCGGGTTCAATGGCTGGGTCGGCGTGTTCCACGACGGCGCGCTCTGGCATGCGCTCGGGCAGCCGAAAGGCAGGGCGATCCGGCCGCTCGCCATCGGCACCCGGGTCCAGGCGCTGGCCGCCGCCGACGATTTCCTGCGCGCCACGGAAACCGGGACCGCCTCGATCAAGAGCCGCCGCTGGCTCAACGACCCGGCAACGATGAAACAGATGGACCTGCTGCAGCGCGCGGGTCACGAGGCCAACGGGCTGGATTTCAGCCTGTCGAAATACGCCGCCAACTGCCATCTGAACTTCCGCTGGAACCGCAGCGCGATCACCGCCGCCGTTCTTGGCCGTGCGGAGCGGTCGGCCGCATGAAACGCCCCAATCCGCTCCCGCCCGACCAGATGACGCCCGCAGAGCGCCGCGCCGAGCTGTGCGGCCTGCTGGCGCTCGGGCTGGTTCGGCTCAAGGCGCGTCAGTCAAGGCAAGTATCTGGCGACCACGGAGAACGTTGCCTACACTATCCGCCTGACCAATGCCGTCATGCAACTCCAACTCACCGGAGAAATGCATGAACAAGCCCGATCCGATTCCCGCGCGCCTGGCGGCGCTCAAGACCACGCCGACGCCCAACCTGAAGAAGCAGTGGCGCGACCTGTTCGACAGCGAGCCGCCACCATTCAATCGACGCTACCTGGAGTCCCGCCTGGCATACCGGATCCAGGAACTCGCCTATGGCGGACTTAAGCCGGAGACGATCCAGCGGCTGGAGCGGCTCGGCGAGGAACTGGACGGCGGCGACCGGGCGAAGCGGAGCATCCGCGCCGATCGCGACCGCCCGATCACCGGCACGCGGCTGATCCGCGAATGGCAGGGCGTCGAGCACGCCGTCACAGTCAAGGCCGACAGCTTCGAATGGCAGGGGCGGCCTTACAAGTCGCTCTCGGCCATCGCCCGTGCCATCACTGGCACGCGCTGGAACGGGTGGGTGTTCTTCGGGCTCAGGAACCGGCGGGGGCAGAGATGACCGACGTGAAGATCAAGCGCCGCTGCGCCGTCTACACCCGCAAATCTTCCGAGGAGGGTCTCGATCAGGAGTTCAACAGCCTGCACGCCCAGCGCGAGGCCTGCGAAGCCTATATCGCCAGCCAGCGCTCCGAGGGCTGGGTGCTGGTCCGCGATCGCTATGACGACGGCGGCATATCCGGCGGCACGCTGGACCGGCCCGGCCTGCAGCGGCTGCTGGAGGACATCGAGGACGGGCTGGTGGACGTGGTCGTTGTCTACAAGATCGACCGACTCAGCCGCTCGCTGGCCGACTTCGCCAAGCTGGTCGAGGTATTCGACCGTAACGGTGTGACCTTCGTCTCGGTGACGCAATCCTTCAACACCACAACGTCGATGGGCCGTCTGACGCTGAACATCCTGCTGAGCTTCGCCCAGTTCGAGCGCGAGGTCACCGCCGAGCGCATCCGTGACAAGGTCGCCGCCAGCCGGAAGAAAGGGATGTGGATGGGCGGCGTCCCACCCTACGGCTACCGGGTGGAGAACCGGAAGCTGGTACTGGACGACGAGCGCGCCGAACATGTCCGCTGGATATTCGAACGGTTTCTTGAGATCGGCTCGGGCACCGAACTGGCGCGCGAGGTCGCGATGCGCAATATGCGCACGCCCCGTGGGAACAGCGTCGACAAGAAACATATTTACCGGATGCTGAACAACCGTACCTATATCGGCGAAGCGATCCACAAGGGCAGCAGCTATCCCGGCGAACATGACGCCATCATCGATCGTAAGACATGGGACCGCGTCCACATCATCCTGCAGGAGAGCCCCCGTAGGCGCGCCGCGCGAAGCCGCGCCAATACGCCGGCACTGCTGAAAGGCCTCCTGTATGGTCCCGATGGCGCCGCCTTTTCCGCCACTCATACTCGGAGGGAAGGCAGGCTCTACCGCTACTATGTAAGCCAGACGGTACTGAATCATGGCGCCGGGTCCTGCCCTGTGGGGCGCGTCCCCGCTGGCAAGATCGAGGCCGCCGTTATCGACCAGCTTCGCGTCGTATTCCGCCAGCCGGAGATCATCGCCGGAACGTGGAAAGTCGCGCGTGCGCATGCCGACGACATTACCGAAGCCAACGCCCGCGCGGCCTTGCAGCAGCTCGACCCGCTGTGGGACGAACTCTTCCCCGCCGAGCAGGCGCGCATTGTCACGCTGCTGGTCGAGCGCGTGGACATCGGCACCGGTGGACTCAATGTCCGGCTGCGCGTCGACGGCCTTGGTGGCCTCGCTCGCGAGATGCTGGCCGGGGGTATCGGAGAAGCGGCATGACCCGCGCGACGCCGATTTCTGAAACCGTGACGCTCCACGTCCCATACCGCGTCGTGAAGCGCGGCGGGCGCAAGGAAATTCAGCTGCCCGATGGCGTCCAGCCAGACCGCAAGGCGGACAGCACGCTGGTCAAAGCGCTGGCTCGCGCCTTCCGCTGGAAGCGGATGCTCGAGGCGGGTGAGTTCGCCACCATCGCCGAACTAGCCGAGCGCGAGGGAATCGCCGCTCCATACCTCACGAGGATGATGCGCCTGTCGCATCTGTCCCCAGAACTGGTTGAGTCGATCCTCGACGGACATCAGCCGCGTCACCTGACACTGGAAGTCCTGCGGCAACCTCTGCCGGAAGACTGGACCGAGCAGAAGCGTTCGCTTGGCGCACCTGCGACACCTCAAGATCTGCAGCAAATCAGGGGATTCACGTCGGAACCAAGGCATGTTACCGTCAAAGAAAAGAGGCAGGCATGAGCGTAGTATTCACGGTTGGCTATGAGGGAACCGACATTGTTCAGTTCGTCCGGACGCTGAAAGCGGCTGGCGTTGAAAGGTTGGCCGATGTTCGCGCGGTCGCTGCCTCGCGCAAGGCCGGCTTCTCAAAAACCAAGCTGGCCGCGCGTCTTGCCGACGAAGGCATCGAGTATTCGCATTTCATCGCCCTTGGCGATCCCAAGCCCGGCCGCGAGGCAGCCCGGGCCGGAGATTTTGATCTTTTTCGCTCCATTTACGGCGCGCATATCGAAACGACCCCAGCGCAAGAATCGCTGCGGGAATTGATCGATTTCGTTCAGGATGCGCCGACTTGCCTGCTCTGTTTCGAGCGCGATCCGGAAACCTGCCACAGGACAATCGTTGCGCACGAAGTGATCGAAGAGACGGGCTTCGAGGTATTCAATCTGTTTGCTGATGATCCGGAGCGATATGTCCGTCACGCTGCAAAACTGCCGCGTTTCCATTCTGGTGAAGGCCTTACCGCAGCGTAGCGCCAACCACGGGGAAACTGTCTGCTGCGCCGGGGTAACAGCCCACGGTGAATTCAAGCGCCTGTTCCCAATCCGATTTCGACACCTTTCCGACGGCGCTGCGTTCAAGCGCTGGGACTGGGTCGATTTCAAGTTCAGGCCGCCGACCAGCGATCGTCGTGCGGAGAGCTGCCATGTGATGGAAGACAGCATCACCGTGAACGGCAGCATGTCGCCGAAGGATCGAGCGTCGTTTCTCAGCCCGCTCGTGTCTGCCTCCATCAAGGAAGCCGAGGCGGGTGGCAGGTCGCTTGCGCTGATCCGGCCGCGACACACGCGATTTTTCTACAAGGCGAAGAAACCAGAGGAGATCGCGCAGGAACGGCGATTGTATGCGGAGGCCGCGCGCCAGGGGTCGTTCTTCGATGAGCAACTGAAAGCGCTCGAACCCAGTCCCTATGATTTCCGCTTCAAGTTCGAAGATGCCACGGGCCCCCACGACTGCGCGAATGGCGATTGGGAAGCCCACGCCATGTTCTTCAACGGCCGTCGGCGGGAGGGCTCCGACCAGGCTGCGCTTGACTGGATGAGCAAGACCTTCAACGAGAAATACCCTCGGAAAGGCATGTTGTTCTGTGTCGGCAACATGGCCAAGCGCCCTCATACATGGCAGCTGCTCGGTGTCCTTCGTGTGGACGACACCGGCCAGACGTCGCTGTTCTGAAAATCGGATGGCCATTGTTGTCCATCCTGGCGCAGACAGTAGCCGAGGACTGCGGGCGCAAGCCGCCATTCGGCTTGCTTCATCATGCACTTGCGGTTTAGTCTCCGCGCGTAAACGGCGGCTCTGTCAGCTCATTTTCGCAGGGCGTTCGGCAAGTCCGTCGCCGCCTGACAGGACATAGAATTGATGACAGCCGCGACCGCGATCCCTACCACCTTGCCTGCCCAACGGTCGCCTGCGGTCGAACGCGCGCATGCCTTGCTCCGCATGTCGCGCGCGGGGCATCACGGGTGCGGTGCAGCTGCGGGTGAGGGGCACGAGGACTGGCAATGTCGCGTCTGACGGATCTGATTGCCCGGGCAAAGGCCAGGGACAGCGCTCTGGGAGAAGAGCTCGAGCGGGAGTTCAAGGCGCTGGCGTCGCGGCGGGCCTTTGGTCTGAACTTCGAACGACACCGCCCCGAAAGCGTGGAACTGCCCGGCCGCCCCGTGCGGCGGGGCGACAAGGTACGCATCCTGCCGCCGCGGGGCTCTGTCCAGCGCGCAGACCAGCGGCTGTGGCGCGTCAAGCGAATTGAAGGCGAAGGCGAGACGCGAATGGCGCTGGTCGAGCTGATCGACGCCGAGGCGCCAGCGACAGTGGAGGTCGCGGTCGCCGATCTGGTCGTGGTGGCCGAGTTCCGGGATTACATCTACCCCGGCCTGGTCAGCACCGGGCGGGTGGAGCGCAGCGTCGACAAGCCGTTCCACACGGTGATCAACGGCGAGAACTTCCATGTGCTGGAGGCGCTGACCTATACCCATCGCGGCAAGATCGACGCCATCTACATCGACCCGCCCTACAATACCGGCGCGCGGGACTGGAAATACAACAACGATTATGTCGAGGCAGAGGACTTATATCGGCACTCGAAATGGCTGGCAATGATGGAGCGACGACTGCAGGTAGCAAGGCAGCTCCTAAATCCTATGTCATCCGTTCTCATCGTCACAATTGACGAGAAGGAAATTCATCGAATCGCACTTCTGCTGGAGCAAATGTTTCCGGATGGAAATTTGCAAACGGTCGCTGCTGTGATTAACCCGCAAGGCACCGGACGGGTAAATGAATTCTCCCGCACCCATGAATACGTCATCTTTGTCATGTTTGGGGACATTCAACTCATTCCCCAAAGCGACAATATGTTCGATCGCGATGAGCGTGAGAACGATGTTCCGATCGAATGGCGCAATCTGCGAAGGAGAGAACGAGAAAGCGTCCGTGGGTCTCGCCCAAACCAGTTCTATGCAGTCTTCGTAGATATCGAGTCCGGCTTGATTCACTCCGTGGGGGACCCGCTGAGTGACGATATAGATATCACAACGATAGTCGCGCCAGCAGGAACGCGGGCGATCTTTCCAATGACGCCTGACGGCAGAGAGATGATTTGGGGCATTGTCCCCGACAGGCTCCGCTATCTGGCGAGCAAATCGTTTGCTCGCGTAAAGAACGGCGATCTGGTTCAGTTTCTTAATGCCGGGACTGTAGGGGCTATCGAAGAAGGCAGGGTCGAAATATCGGGAAAGGATCGATGGGGTGGCGTAGATGCGCGTTATTCTGCGGGAAGCAAGAGACTTATGCCCAAGACGGTATGGGTTCGCGAAGCTCACAATGCACAGGCATCCGGCACGCTCTTGCTCAAACGGTTGATCGGCTCTCGGACCTTCCCATTCCCCAAGTCGTTGCACGCTGTAGAAGACTGTCTTCGCTTCTTCGTTTCAGCGAAGACTGATGCCATTGTCCTCGACTTTTTCTCCGGCTCGGGCACCACGGCACATGCAGTCATGCGCCTCAACCGGCAGGATGGTGGGCGACGACAGTGCATCTCGGTTACCAACAACGAGGTCGCGGCCGACGAACAAGCTGCCCTGCGTAGGTCGGGCCTTCGACCAGCTGATCCGGATTGGGAAATGTGCGGCATCTGCGATTACATCACAAAGCCTCGCATAGCATCAGCGATTACCGGCAAAACGCCGGACGGCAAGGACATTGAAGGTGAGTATCGGTTCATCGACGAATTCCCGATGGCCGAGGGGTTCGAAGAAAACGCCGAGTTCTTCACCTTGACCTACGAAGCACCCGTTGCCGTCAGCCACAACCTCGCCTTCCAGCGCATCGCGCCGCTGTTGTGGATGCGCGCCGGATCGCAGGGGCGCCGCATCGACGATCTTCCCGCCACCGGCTGGGACGTGGCCGACACCTACGGTCTGCTCGTCGACCTGGACCGCGCCGCCGCGTTTTGCGACGCGGCAGCCGCCCAGCCGACACTGCGCATCGCCTACGTCGTGACAGATGACGACCGCCGGTTCCAGGCGGTGGCGCGCGCGCTGCCCGACAGCGTCGAGCCGGTGCGGCTCTACGAGTCCTACCTCTCCAATTTCCGCTTTTCTATGGGCCGCTGAGCCATGAAGTTCACACTCAAGGATTATCAGGAAGAAGCCGTTCGGGAGGTTCTGGTCAACCTCAAGAAGGCGTCGCGTCGCTGGCGCGAAGACGGCGACAAACATGCCTTCTCGCTGACGGCCACCACGGGCGCGGGCAAGACCGTCATGGCGGCGGCCGTGTTCGAGGCGCTGTTCCACGGCGACGACAATTACGACATCGAGCCTGACCCGGGTGCAGTGGTGATCTGGTTCAGCGACGATCCGTCCCTGAACGAGCAGTCACGTTTCCGCCTGCTCGAGGCGTCGGACAGACTGTCGATCTCGGACCTTGTGGTGGTGCAAAGCACGTTCCAGCGCGAGGTGCTGGAACCGGGAAAGGTCTATTTCCTGAACACACAGAAGCTGAGCAAGTCTAGCCTCCTGGTGCGTGGACACGATCCCGACGATGAGGGGATCGAGAAGGACGGCCAGATCCGGCTGATGCCCGACAGTCGCTCCTTCACCATCTGGGACACGATCCAGAACACCATCGATGATCCGGCGCTGACGCTTTACCTCGTGCTCGACGAGGCGCATCGCGGGATGCGCGCCGCGACCGGCGCGGGCGAGAAGACCACTATCGTCAAGCGGTTGATCAACGGCTCGGGACCGGTCCCCGGTATCCCGGTCGTCTGGGGCATCTCGGCGACGGTCGAGCGGTTCAACGCGGCGATGACCGACATGACGGGCCGCGCGACCCTGCCGAACGTGGTGGTGGATTCCGCCAAGGTCCAGGCGTCAGGTCTGCTGAAGGATACGATCATCCTGGACGTGCCGAAGGAGGCGGGGCAGTTCGATACCGTGCTGGTGCGCCGCGGCACCGACAAGCTGAAGGAGATATCCTCCGCTTGGGAGGCTTATGGCCAGCAGCAGGACGATGCCGGAACAGTGCTGCCCCTGATGGTTTTGCAGGTCCCTAACGCCCCCGATCACAACGACATCGGCAGAGCACTCGACACCATCTTCACGCAGTGGCCGGACTTGCCCGAGGATGCGGTGGCGCATGTGTTCGGGGAACACTCCACCCAGACCTTCGGCCGCCACACCGTGCCCTACATCTCGCCCGAACGCGTTCAGGAATCGACGTGGGTCCGGATCCTGATCGCGAAGGACGCCATCAGCACGGGTTGGGACTGTCCGCGTGCCGAAGTCATGGTGTCGTTCCGGCCCGCTCGGGACAAGACGCACATAACGCAGCTGCTGGGGCGCATGGTGCGCACACCACTGGCGCGGCGGATCCCGGGCAACGAACGACTGAACTCCGTCGATTGCCTGCTCCCGTTCTTCGACGAAGCCTCGGTCAAGGACGTCGCTAAGGCGCTGATGTCCGGTGGGGACGGTGGCGACGACCTGCCGGGTCGCCGCGTGCTGATCAACCCCGTCGAGTTGAAGCCGAATCCGTCGATCCCGGAGTCGGTGTGGGACAAGCTGCTCTCGCTGCCGTCCCAATCCCTGCCAAAGCGGCATGCCCGTCCAGTCAAGAGACTGACCTCGCTGGCGCATGAGCTGGCCGTGGATGGCCTGCTCGAGGACGCTGGCAAGGCTGCCCATGCGGAAATGCACAAGGTGCTCGATGGCGCCAGAGCGCGCTACAAGACGGAAATCGAGACTGCCCGCAAATCGGTCCTGACAGTCGAAGGCAAGAGCCTGAAGGCCGACCTGAAAGGCGGGGGCATGTCGTTCGACGACTTCCTCGAGGAAGCGGACTATGCCGTGATCGAGGACGCGTATCGCAGGGCGGGCCGCGCGATCAGTCCGGATCTCGCGACGTCGTACAGCGACTACCTGGCGCGGAACGAAGGCGATTCGGACGACATGGAAGCCGCTCTCATCGAGGCGCATGTCACGATTGGCGCTCTGGGCTTGGTTCCCGGTATCCGAGAGACGCTTGAAGCTGAGGCCGAGAAGCTGGCGAACCAATGGCTCACTCGCTTCCGCGTCGACATCAAGAACCTCTCCGACGAGCGTCAGGACGTGTATCGGCAGATCCGGGAGATGAGCGCCAATCCCATGGATGTGGATCTGGCTCGACCGACGTCTTGGATGCAGCCGACGACGATCCGCGAGGCGAACGGCTCAGAGACCCCGCTGCCATCGTTCGAGCGGCACATGCTGTGCGATGATCATGGGATGTTCCCCGAGGACTTCAATTCCTGGGAAGGTGAAGTCGTGAAATCCGAGCTCGCGCGGGCAGGAGCCGTCGCCTGGTACAGGAACCCGTCGCGCGCCAGCCAGGACTCACTCGGTATAATCTACGAGGATGGGGGGGAACCGAAGATAGTCCGGCCCGACTTCATTTTTTTCGTTCAGCAGGACGATGGGACCGTTGCCGCCGATATCGTCGATCCGCACGGCATTCAGTTCGGCGACGCGATGCCGAAGCTCAAGGGCCTGGCGCAGTACGCCGAACGCTTCGGCGATCAGTATCGTCGGATCGAGGCAGTTGCGAAGATCGGCGACAAGTTCCGTGTTCTAGACCTGAAGGAAGCCGCGACGCGCGCTTCGGTCTCTACCGCGACAACCATCAAGGCGCTGTATGAAAGCGCGGATGCATTCGACTACTTGCCCTGAACATCACAGAGTTCGACGCCGGTTCCCTGCGGCATGGATATGGCTTCCACAACGGTTACACATGATCTGCGACCCAAAACCATTGATTATCAATATCTTGATCGGCTTAACCGGACCGCGCGCGGTTAACAGGTCTGGAGAATATCGGCCCGGAGAGAACGCATGCGCGCGCTTCGGGGCGTAGGCCGGTTAACAGCCCCTCCCGCATAACCCTCGGCAACAACAAAAAAATCCGGCCGGAGCCGGATCGGTAGAAGTATTCTTCAAGGTAAATTGGCGGAGGGGATGGGATTCGAACCCACGATACAGTTTAACCTGTATAACGGTTTAGCAAACCGTCGCCTTCAGCCACTCGGCCACCCCTCCGCCGTGAGCGGCTTACGTTCACGACGTATGCGGAGGCCCCTTCTATAGACCGCCCCTGCCCCTGTCAACGAGAGATGGCGTATCCGTCTGAGGGGGCTGAAAAAAGCCGGAAGAGCCCGCCCCGGCGCGCGATCGGCCGGGGCGGAATCGTCTCTGAGGATCAGGCCGGAACCGCCATGCCCTTTTGCACGGCAGGCCGCGCGCCAACATCATCGAACCAGCGCTTCAGGTTCGGATAATTGGCCCAGTCGATGCCGTGCCATTCCCAGCGCGAAACCCACGGATAGGTGGCCACATCGGCGATGGTGTACTCCTGCCCGGCAAGGTAGGGCACCTCGCCCAGCCGCTTGTCCATGACGCCATAGATGCGGTGCGTCTCGTTGGTGTAGCGGTCGATGGCGTAGGGCACCTGCTCCTTGGCGAAGCGGCGGAAATGGTGAGCCTGGCCGAACATCGGGCCGACGCCGGCCATCTGGAACATCAGCCACACCATGGTCTCGTAGCGGGCAGCCGGATCGGCGGGCAGCAGCTTGCCGGTCTTCTCCGCCAGGTAGAACAGGATGGCGCCGCTCTCGAACAGGCTGATCGGCTTGCCGCCCGGCCCCTCCGGATCGACGATGGCGGGAATCTTGTTGTTCGGGCTGACCTTCAGGAAGTCCGGCGCGAACTGCTCGTCCTTGCTGATGTTCACGCTGTGCGTGTTGTAGGGCAGGCCGACCTCCTCCAGCATGATGGAGACCTTGCGGCCATTCGGCGTACCCCAGGTATAAAGCTCGATCATTTCGGTTCCTTAGTGATGGTTAAGGATGGATGGCCGCACCTTAGTGCATCGGCCGTCCTGTGGGAACCGGGCGGGGCGCCGAAAGGGCCCTCTTGACGGAAGCCGGTCGAAGGCGCATTTCTCCGCTGCCCCGCCGGATTTCCCGGCGGGCTTTTCATGGACAGAACGCACCCATGTCGTCCGCGTCGTCGCTTCCTTCGGCGCTGCCGCCCTTTCTGGCGGCCCTTCCCGAGTCCGAATCCTCCGCTCCACTGCACGCCGGCGACGGCATCGCCGCCGCGCTGACACTGCGCGAAGCGAACGCGCCGGGGGCAGCACTCGACCGGCTGACCGCCGTGCTGCGCCACTGGCCGGCCGAGACCGAGGCCTGCCTGCTCGCCGGAGAGATATTGCTGGAGCTGGGCCGCTCGGCAGAGGTCGCCGGCATCATTGCCCGCGCGCTGGCGCTGGCGCCCGGCGATACGCGTCTCCGCCTCGCCCATGCCGAAGCGCTGGCCCGGTCCGGCCGTCCGGCGGCAGCGATCACTGCCTATGAGGCGCTGCTGCGGCTGCGGCCCGGCCATGCCGGCGCCCTGCTCGGTCTGGCGCGATTGCAGGCGGTGACGGGCGAGCAGGAGCGCGCCGCCGACACCTACCGCGAACTCTGCCGGATCGATCCACGCGATCCCGTTGCGGCGCAGGAGCTGGGCGCGCTGCTGATCGGGCTGGATGCCCTGCCGGAGGCCGTGGAGACGCTGCAACGCGCGCTGCGGCACGGCCCCAGCAATGCAGAGAGCCATGCCCATCTCGGCCGGGCCTGGATGCTGTTGGGCGAGCGCGAGAAGGCCCGCGCCAGCCTGGCCCGGGCGCTTGAACTCGACTCCGCGGACCGGCTAGGCGTACAGAGCCTGCTGGAGGCGCTGGACGCGCCGAGCGACAGCCTGCCGCCCTCCTATGTCCGGCACCTGTTCGACCAGTATGCTGAAGCGTTCGACAAGGCGCTGCTGGAGGTGCTGGACTATCAGGGTCCCCGCCTCCTGCGCCGGGCACTGGACCGGCTGATTCCGACGGAAAGCCACGGCCATCTGGCGATGCTGGATATCGGCTGTGGTACCGGGCTGACCGGCCGCGAGCTGCGCCCCTTCGCCCGCCACCTTGCCGGTATAGACCTTGCCCCGCGCATGATCGAGCAGGCCGCCCGCACCGGCGTCTATGACGCGCTCGCCGTGGCTGATGCGGTCGCCGCGCTGCGCAACGGGGTGGAAGAGTGTACGCGTTGGGATGTGGTGGTCGCCGGCGATGTGCTGGTCTATCTGGGTGACCTCGCCCCGCTGATGGAGGCGCTGGCGGCAGCGCTGGAACCCGGCGGGCTGTTCCTCGCCACCGCCGAGGCCCTGCCGGAAGGGTCGGACGGCCCCTTCCAGCTGAAACCGACCCGGCGGTTCGGCCATGCCGAAGGCTATATCGCGCGGCTGGCCGCGGAGCGCGGCCTGTCCGTGGTGCTGGCCGAGCAGGCGGTGCTGCGGCTGGAAAAACGCCAGCCGGTGCAGGGCTTCGTCATCGCCCTCAAAAGAAGCGCATAAAGCAGGGCTGCCCCGACGCTTTCCATCTGGCTGCGCGGCGGGTTTGGCCGCAGAGTGACAAAAACGCCGAGGAAATGCCCCGCCCGTGACCGCCACCCCCTCACCCGCCCCGGCCCCGACGCTGACCGAGGCCGACCGCCCTTTTACAGCCATCGCCTTCACCTTGGCGGCGATGCTGCTGTTCAGCGTGATGGACGGCATCGCGAAGCACATGACCGCAAGCGTTCCACCGCTGCAGGTGGTCTGGGGGCGCTATTTCTTCAACACGCTGTTCCTGCTGCCCTGGCTGCTGCTGCTGTGGCGCGACCGGCCGCTTGCCACCGGCCAGCCGAAGCTGCAGCTGACGCGCGGCCTGTTCATGCTGGGCTCCTCCACCTTCTTCGTCACCGGGCTGGCGCACCTGCCGCTGGCGCAGGCAACCGCCATCGGCTTCGTTGCCCCGCTGATGGTGACGGCACTGTCGATTCCGCTGCTGGGGGAAAAGGTGGGGCTGCGGCGCTGGCTGGCGGTGCTGGCCGGCTTCATCGGCATGCTCATCATCATCCGGCCGGGCAGCGACCAGTTCGACCCGGCAGCCTTCTTCCCGATGTTCTCCGCGACCAGCTGGGCGCTGGGGCTGATCATGACAAGGCGCATGCGCCATGCGGAAAAACCGGTGACGACGCTGTTCTACACGGCGCTGGTCGGGGTGGTGATCATGAGCGCCATCATGCCCTTCCTGTGGGTGCCGGCCGATGCCGCCTACTGGGGCTTCATGGTGGTGATGGGCTTCCTGTCAGTGACCGGCCAGTACCTGCTGATCCGCGGCTTCAACCTGGCCTCGGCCTCGCTGCTGGCGCCATTCTCCTACAGCAACCTGATCTGGACGACGGCCATCGGCTATCTGGTGTTCGCCTCGATCCCCGATGGCTGGACCTGGGTTGGGGCCAGCATCGTCATCGCCTCCGGAGTCTATGTCTGGCATCGCGAGCGGGTGAACGCCCGGCCGGTGGTGGTGGCGGGCGCCTCCATCGCACCCACCACGACACCTGCCTCACCGAAACGGCGCTGGCGCAGAGGCTAGCTCTTTTTCTTTTCCTTCTCCGCGGCCTCCTCGGCCTGCTTCTCCTCCGCCTCTTCCTTCGCGGCCTGAACCTTGGCGTCAGCGGAATCGCGCATCTCCGGCGGCGGGCCCTTGGGCTGCTTCGCCTCGGATGTGGCGGCATCGGGGGCCGGCTCGTCCTTCTGCACCGGCTTGGCGCGCTTTGTCCGGTCGATCAGCAGCCGCGCCGGCGGCGAGCCGCCCTCCTTGTCGATGCCGAAATACAGCGTCTGATGCGGGAACGGAATCTCGATGCCCAGCTCGTCGAAGCGGTTCTTCACCCGCCGGTTCATCTCGCGGCTGATGGCCCACTGCATGCCGGCCTTGGTGGTGAAGCGGCAGCGGATGACGACGGCGGAATCGCCGAGCGCCTGCACGCCGAAAATCTCCATCGGCGCGGTGATATTGGCCTTGAAGTTCTCGTCCTCGGCCAGCTCTTCGCCGATCTTGCGCAGCACCTCAATGACCTCGTCCACATTCTCCCGGTAGGCGATGCCGACATCGACCACCGCGCGGCCGAAATCCTTGGTCATGTTGGTGATGATATCGACCGAGCCGAACGGGATGACATGCACGTTGCCGCCCAGGTCGCGCAGCCGGATGGCGCGGATCGACATGCCCTCGACCACGCCGGACTGGCTGCCGACCTGCACCACGTCACCGACATTGATGGTGTCCTCGACCAGCAGGAACAGGCCGGTGATCACATCCTTCACCAGCGCCTGCGAGCCGAAGCCGATGGCCAGGCCGATGACACCGGCACCGGCCAGCAGCGGCGCGATATTGACCCCCAACTCCGACAGCACGATCAGCGTGACCAGCGTGATCAGCACGATCAACAGCGCGTTGCGCACCAGCGGCAGCAGGGTCTTGGCGCGGGTGTTGGTCTGGCCCTGATCGTCCAGCCGCTTCAGATAGCGCTCCACCATCAGGCTGACCGCCTCCCAGATCGCGGCGGCCACGCCGAGGATGATCAGGATGGTCAGCACCGTGGTCACGAAACGCTGGCCGCCGGTTGAGGTGACATAGGCGAAGGCGTCCAGCCCCCAGACCTGCAGCAGCGCCACGGCGGCGATCACGACGATGAGGCCATGCAGCACGGTGCTGAGCACAGGCACATAGCGGTTGGCGCGGGCCTCCAGGCTGGGGAAATCCTGGCGCATCTGCTCGCTGACCGAGAACAGCTGCGTGACCGCCCGGTCGATGCCGGTCCAAGCCAGACGGGCCAGGACCAGGATTATGCCGGAAATGATTGTCGCGCGGATCACGAAGGTGAAGCCGCCCTGCACCTCAAGGATCAGGATGCCGAACAGCGCGAAGATGTAGAGCAGCGCCACAAAGTGCCAGATGCCGGCAATCCGCCGACGCATCCGCCGCATCGCGCGGGCGGCGGCGGGCAGTTCGGGCTGCGGCTCCTCACCTTCGGCCTGCCAGGCGGTCGCCGGGTCACCGCCGCGCAGCGCATCGGCCACCGGCTTGCGGTTCTGCAGCACGAAGATGACTGCCATGACCGCCAGCACGACATAGATCAGCTTCACGAACACCTCGGCCACCGCGTTCGGCAGGCCCAGCGGTACCGCGGCCTCGACGGCGAACAGGCCGAACACGGCAGTAATGGTGAAACGGCGCAGCCAGATATGCAGATAGGCCGCGGTCTCGTCGGTGATGCGCAGATGGCGGCGGTCGCGATGCTGCGGCGACAGCAGCAGGTCGATGGCAGCCATCACCGCCTTGTACACGACGAAGGCGAAGATCAGCGCAACCGACGCCAGCCGTACGGAAGGCGGCATCTGCGCCATAACGATGACTGCCTGGGCGGCACCGAAGAAGGCCACGACCGGGATCAGGTCGAACACGCCACGCACCAGAAGCATCAGCCAGCTGAGCCAGCGGGTCTGCGTCTCCTTCTCCGCCGCCTGACGCCGCAGCCGCCGGAACAGCAGGCGCACCACGTAATAGGCGACATAGCCCGACAGCACGACGACGAGGATCTTGCCGAGGCCGAGCAGCAGGCGCTCGCGGCGCTGTTCGTCCCGCGCCAGCGTCATGCCCCAGTCGAGAACGCGGTCATAGTTGAACACCGCCTCGATGCCCTGGACCAGCGCGCCGCTCAGCACGCCGATGCGCGCCGACACGCGGCCCAGCAGGCTGGACACCGGCACCGGCTCCTGCGCCTCGCCGCTGGCATCCTGAACCTTGACCAGCGCCTCGATCTGCTCGATCAGCGCCTGGCGCTTCTGCTCGTCCTTCAGCGTATCGGCCAGCTTCTGCAATTCCTGCTGCGCCGGCACCTGACCCGATTCCTGAGCAGCTTCCTGCGCCTGACCGGGTTGCTGCGCCAGCGCACCGGCGGCCGGCACAAGAAGGGCGCAGGCAAGACTGAGGGCAAAAAGCGCGGTCCGCAGGGCAGAAAGCATTGTGGAATTTCTCCTTCGTGATTCGCCGTCACTATAGGGCTTCATTCCCGCCGCTCAAGGGCGGGGCCGATTTCCCGGCAGAAGCGAGCGATTTCGGCGGGCTTGTTTCGCGCCGTGCGAGCATGGATAATCGCCCCGCTAACCGCGTGATTGGCCAGATCGCTGCGAGCCCCCGGACAGCCCGTACGGTCAAATAAACGCATCCGGAAATTAGGGAGACGGCCGCATCATGTCAGACGCCTCAGTGATACCGATTCGCGAAGACCGGGCTAAATCCGCCTGGGTAGATGAAAAGGGCTATTTCGACCTCTACGAACGCTCGATCAAGGACCCGGACGGCTTTTGGGCCGAACACGGCAAGCGCATCGACTGGATCAAGCCCTACAGCAAGGTCAGGGACATTTCCTTCGATCGCAACAACCTGCACATCCGCTGGTTCGAGGACGGCACGCTGAATGTCGCGGCCAACTGCATCGACCGGCACCTGGCCAAGCGCCGCGATCAGGTGGCGATCATCTGGGAAGGCGACGATCCGTCCGAACACAAGAACATCACCTATGGCCAGCTCCATGAGGAGGTCTGCCGCTTCGCCAATGTGCTGAAGGCACAGGGCGTGAAGAAGGGCGACCGGGTGACGATCTACCTGCCGATGATCCCGGAAGCGGCCTATGCCATGCTGGCCTGCGCGCGCATCGGCGCCATCCATTCCGTGGTGTTCGGCGGCTTCTCGCCGGACGCGCTGGCAGGCCGGATCGTGGATTGCGATTCCACCGTGGTCGTGACCTCCGACGAAGGACTGCGCGGCGGCCGCAAGGTGCCGCTGAAGGCGAACACCGACGAGGCGCTGAAGAAGTGTCCGGGCGTGAAGAGTGTCGTCGTGGTGAAGCGCACCGGCGGCAAGATCGACTGGGCCGACGGGCGCGATGTCTGGTACCACGAGGCGGCCTCCAAAGTTCCGGCAGACTGCCCGCCGGAGGAGATGAAGGCGGAGGACCCGCTCTTCATCCTCTACACCTCCGGCTCGACCGGCAGTCCGAAGGGCGTGCTGCACACCTCGGGCGGCTATCTCGTCTATACCTCGATGACCCACCAGTATGTCTTCGACTATCACGAGGGCGATATCTACTGGTGCACCGCCGATGTCGGCTGGGTGACCGGCCACAGCTACATCGTCTATGGCCCGCTGGCGAACGGGGCCACCACGCTGATGTTCGAGGGCGTGCCGAACTATCCGGACGGCTCGCGCTTCTGGCAGGTGGTGGACAAGCACAAGGTGAATACCTTCTACACCGCGCCGACCGCCATCCGCGCCCTGATGCGCGACGGCGAGGAGCCGGTAAAGAAGACCAACCGCAAGAGCCTGCGCCTGCTGGGCTCGGTCGGCGAGCCGATCAACCCGGAAGCCTGGCTGTGGTACTACCGCGTCGTCGGCGACGAGAAGTCGCCCATCGTCGATACCTGGTGGCAGACTGAGACCGGCGGCATCCTGATCAGCCCGCTGCCTGGCGCCACGCCGCTGAAGCCGGGATCGGCCACCCGCCCGTTCTTCGGGGTTCTGCCGGTGCTGGTGGACCATGAAGGCAACGAGCTGAAGGGCGCCACCGAGGGCAATCTCTGCATCGCCGACAGCTGGCCCGGCCAGATGCGCACCGTCTATGGCGATCACCAGCGCTTCATCGACACCTACTTCTCGACCTTCCTCGGCTACTACTTCACCGGCGACGGCGCGCGGCGGGACGAGGATGGCTATTACTGGATCACAGGCCGCGTCGATGACGTGATCAACGTGTCCGGCCATCGCATGGGCACGGCCGAGGTGGAAAGCGCGCTGGTCGCCCATCCGAAGGTGGCGGAAGCCGCCGTGGTCGGCTACCCGCACGACATCAAGGGCCAGGGCATCTATGCCTATGTGACGCTGACCGCCGGCGAGGAGCCGACCGAGGCGCTGCGCAAGGAACTGGTGCAGTGGGTGCGCAAGGAAATCGGCCCGATCGCCAGCCCGGACCTCATCCAGTGGGCGCCCGGACTGCCAAAAACGCGCTCGGGTAAAATTATGCGTCGCATTCTGCGCAAGATTGCGGCAAATGAATATGACGCCCTTGGCGATACCTCAACGCTGGCCGATCCCGGCGTCGTGAATGATCTGATCGAAAATCGGATGAACCGCGCGTCCTGACAGGCAGCGGGTTGAGGTGGGGTAAAACGCCCCGCCGCCAAGACGCGAACGCACACCGACAAAATTCGGCCCGGGGAGCAATCCCCGGGTTCTTTTTTTATGGACGAGTCACGGCGATGGCGACCTGGCCGCCCAGCGTGCCGACCGTCGCCTTGATGCCATAGGCGGCGCGCAGGTTCTCCGGCGTCAGTACGGTCTCAGCAGCGCCTTCGGCCAGCAGCGTCCCCTCGGACAACAGGATGAGCCGCGTGCAGAAGCGCGCCGCCAGTGTAAGGTCGTGCAACGCCACCACTACGGTTCCCCCGCCTGCGGCCCGGCGCGCCAGCAGCGCCATCACGTCCAGCTGATGGCCGGGGTCGAGCCCGGCCACCGGCTCGTCCGCAAGCAGCAGTTGCGGGTCGCCGGCCAAGGCGCGGGCCAGCAGCACGCGCGCCCGCTCACCGCCGGAGAGCTGCGTGACGGGCCGACCGGCGAGACCGAGCACGCCGGTAAAGCGCATCGCCGATTCGATGGCCGACAGGTCGTCCGCCGACAGGCGACTCCAGGGCGTGCGGTGCGGCAGGCGTCCCAGCGCCACCAGCGCCTCGGCCGCCAGCGGCCACTGGCACTCGTTCCCGGAGGACAGATAGGCCAGGCGACGGGCCAGCACCGGCGGGGCAATCGTCGCCAGCGGCGCGCCATCCAGCGTCACCGCCCCCGCCTGCGGGGTCTGCAGCCCGGCCAGGGCGCGCAACAGCGTCGTCTTTCCGGCGCCGTTCGGCCCGAGCAGGCCGACCAGCTCTCCCGGCCCCGCCGCAACATCCACCCCGGACAGGACAGAGCGGCCGCCGAGCGAAACGGTGAGGCCAGTGGCGCGCAAAAGGCCGCTCATCGCATCTGCCTCCGCGTGGTGTAGAGCAGATGCAGGAAGAACGGCGCGCCGACCAGCGCCGTGACCACGCCCAGCTTCAGCTCCATGGCGCCGACCGGCAGGCGGACGGCGATGTCGGCGGCCAGCACAAGGGCCGCTCCGCCCAGCGCGCTCAGCGGCAGCAGCCGCGCCGGGTCATAGCCCACCAGCGGGCGAAGCAGATGCGGCACGACCAGCCCGACAAAGCCGATGGCACCGCTGACCGACACCGCCGCCCCCACCGCCAGCGCGGTGCCGCCGATCACCAGCAGGCGCAGCCGCCCCAGCCGCACGCCCAGGCTGCGCGCGGTATCCTCGCCGAGGCTGAGCGCTGCCAGGCTGCCGCCGCTCGCCAGCAGCAGCACCATGCCGGCCAGCATGAAGGGGGCGGCCAGCCAGACCTCCCGCATGCTGCGGTCGGCCAGCGAGCCCAGCAGCCAATAGACGATCTCCAGCGCGGCATAGGGCGATGGGGCCAGGTTCAGCGCCAGCGCTGTCAGTGCACCGGCAAGGCTGTTCAGCGCCACCCCGGCCAGGATCAGCGTCAGCACGCTGGCATCCCGTCCCGCCAGCGCATAGAGCAGCAGCACCGACAGGGCAGCACCGATCAGCCCACCCAGCGGCAGGATCAGCGACAGGCTGCCGGCGAGCCCGAAATAGAACACGGTGACCGCCCCCAGCGCGGCACTGGCCGAGATGCCCAGCAGCCCCGGCTCCGCCAGCGGGTTGCGCAGCAGCCCCTGCAGGGCGGCCCCCGACAGGCCCAGCGCCGCGCCCACCAGCAGGCCCAGCAGCGCGCGCGGCAGGCGGATATCCAGCAGGATCGACCGGGCGATGGCCGCTTCCTCCCCCCCCATGCTCAACAGTTCGAGCAGCGCCAGCGGTGCCCGGCCGATCAGCAGGGAAGCGGCGAAGAGAAGCACGACCAGCAACGCCAGCCCCAGCCCGACATACCAGGCGGAGCGGCCAGCCCGCGCCAGCGAGGCCGAAATATCAGCGGATACCGTCACGGGCGCGCCTCCGCCAGAACTTCCGCCGCCACCGCCAGCCCCGGTCCGGGGCAGGTCAGCAACCGCCCTTCCAGCGCGATGCGCCGCTGTGTCGAAGCCTGCAGCGCCGCATGATCGAGGCGATGCCGCGCCAGCGAGACGCCTTCGCCCATCGCTTCCTCCAGCACCAGCACATCCGGGCGGGCGAGCAGGATATCCTCCAGCGTCAGGAACGTGCCTTGGCGGGCGACTGGTCCATCCGCGAGATTGCGGAAGCCGGCCTGCTCCAGCAGGTGACCGGCCAGCGAATCCGGCCCGCTGGCATAGAGGTTGGGTTGCAGCAGAAACGCGCCTGGCCGATCCGCCTTGGGCGACGGGCGGGCAGCGGCAATGCGCCGTTCCAGCGATTGCGCCAGCGCCTCGCCCTTCTCCGCCGCCCCGATGGCGGTGGCGACGCTGCGGATCTGCGCCAGCGCCCGGTCCAGCGAGTCCGCCGGTGGCAGCTCCAGCACGGCAACACCCAGCCGGCGCAGCATGCCGTTCGTCATACGCTGCTGATAGGTGCCGGACAGCACGAGGTCCGGCTGCAGCGCCACGATCTCCTCCGCCCGGCCGCTGTTCAGGGGAATATCCCCCGCCCGGTCGGCCAGCGCCGACACGGCAGGATCGGCGGCAAGATAGGACAGGCTGGCGATCTGCCGGCGTTCCGCCAGCAACAGCAGCAGCTGGTCGCCGCACAGATTGATCGAGGCCAGGCGCCGCGGCGGTTCAGCACGGACCGGTTCGGCATGGGGCGATTCGGCATTGGCGGGGGGCGCACTGGCCGTCAGCAGCGCCACAGCGATAGAGATGGCTATAATGACGATACCCCGTTTCATAAGCCGCGCGGTCCCCGCATCCGCTGGCCGACAGCGCCAGCGCCGCGATCTTCCCCGCAACGAGCCGCGCCCGCAACCCGCTTGGCGCAAACAAAAAAAGGCCCTCCCCCGCGCAGGAGAGGGGGAGGGCCAGTGGTGGGGAGGCACACCTCGCAGAACGAGGGTGCATTTCGAGGCCGTACGGCTAAACGACCACGAAATCAGTAGGGTCACGAGGGAACGCCGAACCCGATCCTGTCCTCTCGGACAAGCCGGCTACCCTTGCAACGATAGACGGCACACCAAAAAGTTCATCTCAGGAGAGAATGATATGCCAAGCCGGTATCCCGGTAAACATGAAAAGTAATTCCCAGAAAAACTTTTTGAACAGAATGCCATTTGAACAAAAACCTTCCGAATGAATGGCAGTCAAACCACTGCCCAACCCTTTGACTCCAGACGAAAAAGCCCGCCGGCGATGCCGGCGGGCACATTCCGATCAAAGAAAGTGAGGTGGGTCAGGCGGTCGTATGCTGCCCCAGCAGTGCCTCGACGCAGCCCTGCACGGCATAGCCTTCCTCGAAGGTGGCCAGCCGGTGCGGCTTGCCCTGCAGCATCAGGGAGAGCTGGTTCAGCTGCTGCTGCACGGAGCGCGGGCGCAGCGTGTCGGCGGGACCGAGATCGACCGTTTCCCAGCTGGTCGCCCCGAACCGCTCCGCAGTCATCCAGTCGCAGATGCGCATGGCGCCCTTCTCGCCGGTGACAGTCCAGCGGTTATGGTCATCCTTCTCGCCCTCGACGCGGCCCTGAAGCCGCACCGGGACGCCGCCCGCCATCATATCGGCCTCGATGGCGACCTCTGCCGTCACACCGTCTTCCGGGTGCTCCACGGTCACGCTGCGGATCGACAGCGGGCCGATCAGCCGGCGGGTCAGGAACAGGAAGTGCGACAGCACCTCGCGGGTGAAGCCGCCCTGCTCGCGCCGGGCCAGCCAGCCGACAGCGCCTTCCTGCCAGCCTCGCGGCCATTTCGCGAAGGCGACCTCTATCTCGACCTGCTTCACGGCACCCAGCGCTCCCGACTCCAGCGCCTCGCGCATCGTCGTACCGGCCAGCGAGGAGGCGAAGGGGAAATTCACCGCCGCCTTAAGCCTTTCCTTCATCACCCGGTCCGTCACCTGCCCGGCTTCTGCCAGATCAACCGCCAGCGGCTTCTCGCAGAACACCGCCTTGCCGGCATCGAAGCTGGCCATCGCATAAGCCAGATGGCTGGTCGGCGGCGAGGCGATATAGACGCACTCGATGGCCGGATCGGCGATCAGCGCTTCGGCGCTGGCGGCGCGGCGGATCTGTGGCCGGTCCTTGGCCAGCGCGGCCATCGCCTCGGCAGACGGATCCCAGGCCACCGCGACCTCGAAGCCCTCATGCACCGCCATGCTGTTCAGCATGCGCTGCCCCATGATACCAAGGCCGATGATTCCGATCTGGTGCGCCATTTTGGCTGCTTCCTTATGGTTCAGGCGAACAGGCTATAGAACATCCGCGCCGAGGTGATGGCGAGGAAAAGGGCGAAGGCGCGGCGCAGCCACTTCGTGCTCATCGCATGCGCCATGCGCGCGCCCCAGGGGGCGGCCAGCATGGTGGCCGGCACGATCAGCGCGAAGCCGATCAGCGAGACATAGCCGATACTTAGCGGCGGCCGGTTCGGCATGCCGATACCGCTGTAGAGGAAGCCGATGGTGCCCGGAATGGCGATCACCAGCCCCAGCGCCGAGGCGGTGCCGACGGCCCGCTTGATCGGGAAGTTGAACAGCGACAGCGTCGGCACGCTGAGCGTACCGCCGCCAATGCCCATCATGGTCGAGAAGCCGCCGATGATCACCGCGATCAGATGCTTCAGCGGTGCCCTGGGCAGCCGGTCGGAGATATGCATGCCTTCCCGCGCGAAAGCCATGTGGGCGGCGACGATCAGCGCAACCACGGCAAACACGCCGGTCAGCACCGCGCCCTTCACATAGACCGCGATGACCGTGCCGATCAGCGCGCCGATCAGCGCCATCGGCGCCCAGGACTTCAGCAGGTCGAAATCGACCGAGCCGCGCTTGTGGTGCGAGCGCGCCGACATGATCGAGGTCGGGATGATGGTGGCGAGCGAGGTGCCGACCGCCAGATGCATCTTCACCGACGGGTCGATGTTGAAACCGGTCAGGATATGGAACAGCACCGGCACGATGACGATGCCGCCGCCCACGCCGAGCAGGCCAGCCAGAACACCGGCGAACAGGCCGGTCGCGAAAACCGCAAAGGCGAGCGCCAGCAGCGTCGCGTCGATCACGCTTGCATCCATGGGAAGGCTCGAAAGTAGTGGGCGGGACGATCCGTTAGACTATCCGATGTCATAGGCGAGGCAGCGGAACGGCACAAGACCGGTGTTGCCGGCCAGCCTGCATGGCTGGCCCTCAGGCGGGGCGGCCGAGGCCTTCCAGCGCCGTGGCGACGGCGGCCTCCGGCTGGCTGAAATCCAGCTGGTGGAAATCCGCGTCATACAGCACGGGGATGGCGTTCTGCTGACAGAACTGGCGTGCGGCACTCAGGGCTTCATCGCGGCTTGGCGCCAGCTTGTCGGCGATGCGCTGCACATCCAGCTTGTCGCCGCCGCGCCGGCACCAGTTCATGACCGTATAGCAGCCCTTCTGCCCCTGCGGCGCCGGCAGGGTGACACAGATCAGGACATTATCCTCGTCCCACAACGGGTCGAACGGTTTTTCTTCCGTCATCCTAGCCTCCCTGATCCACGGACCCCGGATATTAGCCTGCCGCGGCCGTCTTTGTCGTCAGCCGGAAATGCGTGGTGACATAGGCCAGCAGTTCGGCCACCGACTGCTCGATGCTCTGGTTCGCCGTATCCACCACCAGCTCCGGCGCCTGCGGCGGCTCGTAGGGGGCGGAAATGCCGGTGAAATCCTTGATCTCGCCGGCCCGCGCCTTCTTGTACAGCCCCTTCGGGTCGCGCAGCTCGCAGGTGGCGACATCCGCCTTCACATGGACCTCGTGGAACAGCGTCCCGGCAATGTCGCGCACATGGTCACGGTCGGCCCGGTAGGGCGAGATGAAGGCGGTGACGACGATCATGCCGGCTTGGGCGAACAGCGCCGAGACCTCACCGACGCGGCGGATATTCTCCGCCCTGTCGTCTGGCGAGAAACCCAGATCGGCGGACAGGCCGTGGCGGATATTGTCGCCGTCCAGCACATAGACCTGATAGCCCTTGCGGTGCAGTTCATGTTCCAGCGCCAGCGCCAGCGTGGTCTTGCCCGCCCCGGACAGGCCGGTCAGCCAGATCACGCCGCTCTTGTGGTTGTTCTTCTGCCAGCGATCCTCCATCGCCACCCGGCTTTCCACCGCGTGGATGTTGGTGGAGACCACGGTGCGCTGGGCGCGCTGGTCGGGATAGCCTTCCATCGAGACGATGCCGCCGCCGACAATGTCGTAGCCCGCGACCAGCACGAAGCGCCCGGTGCGCGGGTTGCGCTGGAACTCGTCCAGCGCCAGCAGCGAGCGGGACCGCAGCACCACCTCGGCAACGCCATTGCGCTCCACCGCCTCACTGGCGCTGAGCGACAGGTCGCCGACATCGATGACCGTCTCGATCCGCTCCACCTCGACCGGGAACTCGCCGGTCGCCAGCTTCATCTTGTAGGTCTTGCCCTGGCGCAGCGGCGCATGGCCCAGCCAGAACAGCCGCGCGCGGAACACGTTGGTCTCGACCGGCGCGGTCTCGGCATGGCTGACGATCTGCCCGCGCTCGACGAAGATCGGCTCGTCCAGCGTGATGCCGACCGACTGGCCGGCGCTGGCACCGGTCACTGGCGCGGCGGCATTCCACGCCTCGATGCTGGCGATGCGCGCGCTCTTGTTCGCTGGAGAGACCAGGATACGGTCACCGACCGACAGGCTGCCGCTTTCGATGCGGCCGGCGAGGATGCGGCGCTGGTCGAACTTATAGACATCCTGCACCGGCAGGCGCAGCGGCAGATCGACCGGCGGTGGCGGCGGCACGCAGCCATCCAGCGCCCCAGTAACCGTCGGCCCCTGATACCAGGGCATGGCGTCCGAGCGGCGGGCGATATTGTCGCCCTCGCGCGCCGAGACCGGCACCACCTGCAGCGGCTCTACCCCGATGGAGTCCAGATAGGAGCGGATATCCGCCTCGACCTGGGCAAAGCGCGCGGCATCGTAGCCGGAGAGGTCCATCTTGTTCACCGCCACCACGACTTGGCGCACCCCCAGCAGATGCAGCAGATAGCCGTGCCGGCGGGACTGTTCCTGCACGCCATCCACCGCATCGACCACCAGCACGGCGGCAGCAGCAGCGGACGCACCGGTGATCATGTTCTTCAGGAATTCCTTGTGGCCCGGCGCATCGACGATGAGGTAGGGCCGCGTCTCGGTCTTGAAGTGGATCTGCGTCGTGTCGATGGTGATGCCCTGGTCGCGCTCGGCCTGGAAGGCATCCAGCAGGAAGGCCCATTCGAAGGGCATGCCGCGCTTTTCCGACATCGCCCGGATGGCTTCCAGCTTGCCGTCTGGCATGGAGCCGGTGTCATGGATCAGCCGCCCGACCAGCGTGGATTTACCGTGATCGACATGGCCGACGATGACGATGGTCAGCGGAGCCGTGCCCTGGATCGTTGCCGTCATCACATATACCCCGCCGTGCGCAGCCGCTCGAAGGCGTCCTCGGTCTCGGTATCCATGGCACGGCCGCTGCGCTCCGGCACGCGGGTCTGCTCCAGCTCGGCGATGATCTCCTCGATGGTCGCCGCCTCGCTGGCAACCGGATGGGTGATGTCGGTATCGCCCAAGCTGCGGTAGCGCTTGCCGTTCTTCGAGAAATAGAGCGGCACCACGGGGATCTTCTCGCGCTGGATGTAGCGCCAGATGTCCAGCTCCGTCCAATGCAGGATCGGATGGATGCGGACATGCGTGCCGGGTGCGAAATCGGTGTTGTACTGGTCCCAGAATTCCGGCGGCTGGTCCTTGAAGTTCCAGGCCGCATCGACGCCGCGCGGGCTGAACACACGCTCCTTGGCGCGTGTCGGCTCCTCGTCGCGGCGGATGCCGGCAACCACCGCCTGGAAGTCGAATTCCGCGATGGCGCGCTTCAGCGCCTCGGTCTTGCGCGCGGCCGACCGGGCGGCAGGCGGCAGGGTCGCGTCGATCTCCTCGATCGGCGGGCAGTCCCGTACGACAAGGTTCAGTTCCCACTCCTGCCGGTAGCGGTCGCGGAACTCGTACATTTCCGGGAACTTCTTGCCGGTGTCGCAGAACAGCAGCGGAAACGGGATATGGCCGAAGAAGGCCTTGCGGGCCAGCCATATCATGACGTTCGAATCCTTGCCCAGCGACCACAGCATGGCCAGCCGGTCAAACCGGTTGAACGCCTCGCGGAAAATGTAGATCGACTGGCTTTCGAGCGCGTCGAGATGATCCATGGGGATGTCGGCTTTCTCGCAATCGAAGGCGGCGTTCTAAGGTATCGGCCCCCGAAAGTCCAGCCAGCTGAGCCTTTATCCCCTGCTACCCGTCATTCCCGACGGCCTTCAGCCGTTCATATTCGGGCGTGCCGCGCACCGTCTCGTGCCCGATGCCATGGGTCTGGGCGTACTGTTCGCGCACCCTGGCCTCGCGCTCGCCATAGAAGAAGGAGAGCAGCGCGAAGCGGCGCCCGCGCGTGACCGGCTGCACCTCATGCATCAGATAGCCCGAGAACAGCACCGCATCGCCGGTTCCGGGACGGTAGAGATGCGGCCCGAACTCCGGGAACACCAGATGTCCGCCCTCATACTCCTCGGCGTTCAGATTGATCGTCATGGCGAAGGCGCGGTGCGATTCCGGCCCGGTGAAATCCCGGTGCGCCTTGAAATAGCCGCCGCCATCCTCGCCGTCATAGCAGGCAATGCAGAAGCGCTCGACCCGGCTGATCTGGTAGTGATAGGCGCGCGCCACCATCGGCACGATGCGCTGCGTGACGATGTCTCTCAGATTTACATAGAGCGGCGACTGGTTCGGCAGGAAATGATCGCGGCGGCGCTTGCGGCTGTGGTCGATATAGCCGACCAGCTTGCCCTTGCCATCGCGCTCCATATAGCCGGACTCGGTATTGCCTTCCTGCTCCCAGGTCTCGATCAGCGTCCGGCAGAGCTGCCGGTCGATCACATTCGGCACCTGCAGCACCGGCGCGCATTGTTCGACCAGACGCGGGGCGGGCCGCGGCGGCAGCGCATCGATCCGCGCGAGTGTCCGCGCGACATGCGTCTTCGCATCGCCCAGCGGAATCCAGTCAATGACCCGCAGATTTTCGTCCAGCAGACAAACAGCCGGCGCATAGGACCAGTTGGCCATGACCGCGCCCGGGCCCGCACCCGGCGCCATCTGCCGCTGCGCCACGCCGAACAGGCTGCTGATCTTCATCTCCGCGTCCCACAGGGTGACGAAGTCCTGCCGTGCATCGATCAGCCGGGGTTGCTGCCGGTCACGCGGATCGACACTCACCCCGATGACACGGAAGCCCCGCGCCGCGAACTGCAGCCGCGCGGCGAAAAAGGCCTCCCACAGCTGCGCCATGAGCGGCGTTGCGAACGATCCGAAGAAAAAGACCGCAATCGGCTTGTCCGCGACCGAAGGAAAGAAGAAACGCGGATTGACCGTGGAATCGCAGGAAAACCAGGGAACGGGGTCGCCGGGTGCCAGCATGGCCTGTTCATACTCTCGTTGGCGGTAGGGAAAGGCCGGTTCAGCCGCGCCGCTCGGTTTCATGTTCGATATGCGTGGCATAAGCGTTCAGCACGGTTTCCGGCAGATCGCCGCTGAGCGCGAAGGCCATCCGGCCGCTCTGCCAGTACACCATCGGCACGCCCTTCAGCGTCACCGGGCGTGGGTCCAGATGCGCCGCCTTGCGGGGAACGGCAACGAACAGGGTGACGCGCTGGCCGCCATCGGCTTTCTCGAACACGAATTGCAGCGCCGTACCTTCATCCCAGGGGACCAGCTGCGCGCCGCGGACCAGCAACCCATCCAGAGACAGCGCCCGTACCGGCAGGTCGGCCTGGTCGTGCCGGGCGAGATAATTGACCAGCGCCATCGGCTCCGCACGCAGCACCTCTGACAGTGGCAGATCGATTTCGGCGACCGTCTCATGCGCTTCGGACGCTTCATTGGCGAAGACCGGCAAGGCGGCGGTTGCCGGCAAGATGGCCAAATCCCGTGCCCCCCAGCCCAGCGCGACCAGCAGGCAGGCGGCAATGCTGCGCATTAGCCAGGGGCGCGCATTCCGCAGCGCCAGCGCCTGCGACAGGCGCCTGGACAGCCGTTCGGTGCGCAGCGGCTTCACCTGCATTTCCGCATCCAGATAGCGGGTGATCTCCAGCCGCTGCAGGGCGTAGGCGCGCACGCGTTCGGCCTCTTCCGGATGGGCGTCGAGATAGGTCTCGACAGCGCGCATCCGCTCTTCCTCCAGCCCGCCATCGATATAGGCGTGCAGATCGGTTTCACTGATCGAACGGTCGATGGGCGTTTCCATGTCTCACCTCACCAGTTTCAGCCCGCCCGGGCGTTTCTCGTCACGGTCCACCGCCTGCCGCAGGGCTTCACGGCCACGCGCCAGGCGCGACATCAGCGTGCCCAGCGGGATATCGAGGCGGGCGGCGGCCTCCTCGTAGGACAGGTCCTCAATGGTCACCAGCACCAGCACCTGGCGCTGCTCCTCCGGCAGCTCGTAGAGCGCCCTCAGCGTCTCATTCAGCTCCATCTGGGCGGCGGGCGTGCTCGGCGACGAACGGGGCGACTCCAGCAGCAGCCCGATATGGCGCAGTGCCCGCTCGCGCGACTGCGCACGGCGCATGCCAGTGGCATAGAGATTGTGCAGGATGCTGAACAGCCAGGGTCCGAGCGGCCGTGACGGGTCCCAGGAAGAAGACCGTTCGATGCCGCGCAGCAGGGTCTCCTGCACCAGATCCTCCGCCTCCTCCCGGCCACGGACCAGGCTGCGGGCATAGCGCCGCAACCGGTCAGTCTCTGTGGCAAGCAGATGGGAGAGGGAATGGCGCGGCATCGAACGGCTCAAGGTCGGGTCGGGGAAACCGAAGGATAGCGCGGATTTCCTTCCGCACTCGTGAAGGTATACGCCTGAGCCCCTGCCTCTAATCCCGGCTGGATGCGATTTTTTTGCATTTTTCCTGCCCACGGGTGTACAGGCTTGACCCAAGGCACGGTCGGCGCAGGATCGACCCGACGGAAAGCGAGCAGAAGAACGCCCATGAACATGCTGATAGCAGTCGCGCTGGGCGGCGCGGTGGGTGCCGTGGCGCGCCACGAGGTGAACAGGCTGATGGGCCAGTGGCTGGGCACCGGCTTCCCCTGGGGGACGCTGACGGTGAACCTGATCGGCTGCTTCCTGATCGGCGTGCTGGTCGAGGGGCTGGCGCTGAAGTTCCAGGCCTCGCCGGAGCTGCGCGGCTTCCTGGTCACCGGCTTCCTGGGCGCGCTGACCACTTTCTCCGCCTTCTCGCTGGATGTCGCCGTGCTGTCCGGGCGCGGTGCCTACGGGCCGGCCTTCCTCTATGTCGGCGCGTCGGTCATCGGTTGTCTGGCCGCCGTCTTCCTGGCCATGTATCTGACAAGGCAGGTGCTGTCATGAGCGGCGTCGAGACCCTGACCATCACGCCGGAGGATGCGGATACCCGCCTCGACCGCTGGTTCCGCAAGCATTATCCGGCGCTGGGCCATGGCCGGCTGGAAAAGCTGCTGCGCACCGGCCAGGTGCGCGTCGATGGCAAGCGCGTGAAGGCGAACCACCGGCTGGAGGCCGGGCAGGCCGTGCGCGTGCCGCCGCTGGGCGATCTCGACTCCGCGCCCCCGCCAAGGACGCCGCAGCGCCCGAAAGCCGATGCGAAGCTGGAGGCGATGCTGCGCGACGCGGTGCTGTACCGCGATGACGAGGTGCTGGCGATCAACAAGCCGGCCGGCCTTGCCGTGCAGGGCGGTACCGGCATGACCACCCATATCGATGCGCTGCTGGACGCGCTGACCTTCGATGCGAAGGAACGGCCGCGCCTGGTCCACCGGCTGGACAAGGACACCAGCGGCGTGCTGCTGCTGGCACGCACAGCCGCCGCCGCGCGCTGGCTGACCGCGGCCTTCCGCGCCAAGGATGCGGAAAAGCTGTACTGGGCGATTACGGCGGGCATCCCGAAGCCGCGCGAGGGCCGCATCGACCTGCCGATCGCCAAGCTGCCCGGCAAGCGCGGCGAGAAGATGGATATCGACGAGGAAGAGGGCAAGCGCTCGATCACCGACTTCATGGTGGTGGAGGCCGTCGGCAAGCAGGCCGCCTTCGTCGCCATGCGCCCGGTCACCGGCCGCACGCACCAGCTGCGCGTGCACATGCAGGCCATCGGCACGCCGATCCAGGGCGACGGCAAATATGGCGGGCAGGCGGCCCTGCTGGCCGGCGACGGGCTGTCGCGCAAGCTGCACCTGCATGCGCGGCAGATCACGCTGAAGCGGCCGAACGGCAAGACCCTGACCGTCACCGCGCCGCTGCCGCCGCACATGGCGCAGAGCTGGGCCTTCTTCGGCTTCTCCGAACCGAAAGGCTCCCCCTTCGAGCCTCTGGCGTAGGACGCAGGAGCGGCATACCCTCGGCAGCAGTTCCATCTCCGGAACAGTCTCAACCGAGGAAACCATGTCCAGCTACACCCTCTACGGTACCTTTCTGTCCATGCCCTGCGTGAAGACCGGGCTGATGCTCGACCTGTGCGGCCTGCCCTATGACTACAAGCACGTCAATCTGCGTGCCGGCGAGAGCAAGACGCCCGACTTCCTGAAGCTCAACAAATGGGGCCAGGTGCCGGTGCTGGTTGCCGATGGCACGCCGATGACCCAGTCCGGCGCGATCCTGCTGGAGCTGGCGGCAAAGACCGGCAAGTACGATGGCGCCAATCCGGAGGAAAAGCGCCAGGTCCGCGAATGGCTGTTCTGGGAGGCTGACCTGATGTACCCCGGCATCGCCGCCACCCGCGCCCAGCGCCTGTTCTACAATGGCCCAGCCGACGTGATCGCCTTCTTCAAGGGCCGGGGCGAGCGCGCGCTCGGCATGCTGAACGAGGCGCTGACCGGCAAGGACTATCTGGTGGGTGCGAAGCCGACCGTCGCCGACATCGCCTGCTATGTCACCGCCGCCTATGCCGGCGATGCGGAGCTGTCGCTGGAGGCCTATCCGGCCATCCAGGCCTGGATGACGCGCATGGCCGCATTGCCCGGTATGAAGGTGCCGCAGGAGGCGCTGCCGAAACCGGCAGCCTAATCCGCCTCGACCAGTTCCGCTCTGGGAGCAGCAGCGGGCATACGGTCCGCACACTCCCAGGGCGGCATCGGGCTGAAGCGCGCGACCATGAAGTCGATGAACGCCCGCACCTTGATCGACAGGTGGCGCGAGGACGGGAACACCGCCTGGATCACCGTGTCCGGCACGGTGTAGTCCGGCAGCACCGGCACCAGCCGTCCGGCGATCAGATGGTCGCAGACCATGTAGCTGGGCAGCACCGCCAGCCCACCACCGGCGAGGCAGGCGGCCAGCACACCCTCCACAGAATTCAGCTGGATATCGCCCAGCAGGTGCAGCGAGCGGACCTCATCCCCGCGCGTCAGGGTCAGGTCCAGCAGCGGCGAGCCGGGCGGCATCGTCACCAGCGCGTGCTGTTCGATGTCCGATGGCGTGACAGGCAGGCCGTGCCGGGCGATATAGTCCGGCGCCGCGTAGATCTTGCGGTGGTTGGAGGCCAGCTTGCGGGCGACCAGGCTGGAATCGCGCAGGTTGGCGATGCGGATGGCGAGGTCGAACCGCTCCGCCACCAGATCGACCACCCGGTCCTCCAGGAACATCTGCACCACCACCTCCGGGTGCTGCACCCGGAAATCCGGCAGCGCCGGGGCCAGATGGCGCTGGCCGAAACTGATCGGTGCGGAGACGCGCAGCACGCCGCGCGGCGCGCCTTCCATGCGGCTGACCATGCCGTCCGCCTCCTCCAGATCGCCCAGCAGCCGCGCCGTGCGCTCGTAATAGGCTTCGCCGGCCTCGGTCAGGCTGACGCGGCGCGTGGTACGGTTCAGCAGTCGCGCCCCCAGCTCCTCCTCCAGCGCCGCCAGATTCTTGCTGATGGCGGAGGGCGACAGCGCCAGTTTGCGGCTGGCGCCGATCAGGCTCTCCTCCTCCACGACCGCGTTGAAGATGCGCAAGGCGAGAAAACGATCCATCGCTTTATTTCCCTAATGGAAATTAATCGGCCACATTTCAGCGGATTATCATTTAATTGGCAATGAATAATCTTGGGGACAGGCATCTTCCCGCCAAGCACCGACAGGAGGAAGAGATGAGCACACCCCGCATTATCATCCTTACCGAATATCCCACGCCAGAAATCGTGGCAGCCCATATCCGCCATGCCCATCATTTGCGGGCCGAGACCAACGCGCAATGGCTGCGCTCGCTCGGCCGGGGCTTAAAGCGCCTGTTCGCCCCCCGGCAGCGCATCGCCGTGAAGCGCCCGCAGCCGCCGCTGTCCCTGCCGCGTATCGCCTCTTTCTGAGGCGGGTTTCTGAACCGGGTGGGCCGCACCAATATCAGCGTGCGGCCCATGCGCGCAGCGCACTTGCCGGGGATAGCCGCGCCGCGCTAGTGCTAGCGCATGAGCAAGAACTTCCCCGATGCGTCGCCCGAGACGCTGGCCGCCCAGGCGCTTGGTTTTGTCGAGCCCCTGACCGGCGCCGTCACCCCGCCCGTCTATATCGCCAGCACCTATGAGCGCGAGGCGGACCTGACTTACGCCCGCGGCCATATCTATGGCCGGCCGGACAACCAGACGGTCCGCCTGGCCGAAGGCGTGCTGACCAAACTGGAGAACGGGGCCGCCAGCCTGCTGGTGGCGTCTGGCATGTCGGCGGCGACCGGCATCTTCATGGCGCTGAAGCCGGGCGACACCGCGCTGGTGCCGGAAGTGATGTACTGGGGCGTGCGCAAATGGCTGAACGAATGGGGCGTCGAATGGGGCGTTAAGATCGTCTATTACCAGAATGACGATATGGCGGCGCTGAAGGCGCTGACCGAGCAGCACCGCCCGGCGCTGATCTGGGCGGAAACGCCCTCCAACCCGATGTGGACGGTGACCGACCTGGCCGAGGCGGCGCGGATCGCCCATTCGGTGGGTGCTAAGCTGGCAGTCGATTCGACGGTGGCGACGCCTGTGCTGTCGCGCCCGCTGGAGCATGGCGCCGACCTGGTCATGCATTCCGCCACGAAATACATCAACGGCCACAGCGACGTGATCGCCGGCGCCATCGTCACCGCCAAGGAGGATGATTTCTGGCGCCGCATCGTCGCCATCCGCAAGGATGTCGGCACCATCATCGGCCCGTTCGAGGCCTGGCTGCTGCTGCGCGGCATGCGCACCCTGCACATCCGCGTGCGCGCCGCCAGCGCCAACGCCATGGCCATCGCCCAGCATTTCGAGAATCATCCGAAGCTGGAAAAGATGCTCTATCCGGGCCTGCCCGCGCATCCCGGCCATACCATTGCGGCGCGCCAGATGAGCGGCGGCTTCAGCGGCATGCTGTCGATGCGGGTAAAGGGCGGCGAGCAGAAGGCCATCGCCCTGGCCGCCGACCTGAAGCTGTTCAAGCGCGCCACCTCGCTGGGCGGCGTGGAGAGCCTGGTGGAGCATCGCCGCTCCATCGAGGGCGACACCAGCCCGGTGCCCGGCGACCTGCTGCGCTTCTCCGTCGGCATCGAGAAGATCGAGGATCTGATTGCCGATCTGGAACAGGCGCTGGCGGCGATCTGACGCCACGGCCTTCATACCCAGATTGTCACCCCCGGGCTTGACCCGGGGGTCCAGGGGCGGTGCTCAGCCTGAGACGCTTCGGTCTGTAGCCCTGGATTGCCGGGTCAAGCCCGGCAATGACAAGGTGAGTGCTATATCAGGCCAGCCCTTTTTCCAGGAAGGCGGACAGGCGGGTGGCGAAGCCCTTGGCGTCGCGCAGCGGCTCGCCTTCCAGGATGCGGGCCTGATCGAGCAGCAGCAGAGCGGCATCGTCGATGCTGGCCTCGCCGCCCTTCGCCGCCACATGGGCCGCCAGCTTGCGGATCACCGGATGGGCGGGGTTCACCTCCAGGATGCGCTTGAAGCTGTTGTCGAGCTGCTTGTGCTGGCGTAGCAGCCGTTCCAGATGCATGTCCATGTCGCCCTCGTCGGCGACCAGGCAGACCGCGCTGTCGGTCAGCCGTTCTGACGCGCGGACATCCTTCACCTCATCCTTGAGCGCCAGCTTCATCAGCGCGACCAGGCTGCCGACATCATCCTTGTTGTCGGCCTCCTCCTGCTTGTCCGCGTCCGACTTCTCAGCCCCCTTCACCTTGGCGAGGTCGGTGCCGCCGCGGGTGACCGACTTGAACTTGTGCCCCTCATATTCGACGACGGAGGGAATCCAGAACTCGTCGATCGGGTCGGTCAGCAGCAGCACCTCGACGCCCTTGGCGCGGAAGCCTTCCAGCTGCGGGCTTTCCAGCAGGGCCGCCGCATCCTCGCCGGTGATGTAGAAGATGGTGTCCTGACCTTCCTTCATGCGGCCAGCATAGTCGGCAAGGCTGACCAGCCCGTCGCCATTGCTGGAGCGGAAGCGCGCCAGCTTCAGCAGCTGCTCGCGGTCGCCGCCATGCTCGCTGTAGAGCCCTTCCTTCAGCACCGGGCCGAAATTCTCCCAGAAGCCGGCATAGGCCTCCGGCTCCTTCTCGGCCTTCTTCTGCAGCTCGCCCAGCACGCGCTTCACGATGCCCTGGCGGATTTTCTGCACCACGGGGCTCGCCTGCAGCATCTCGCGGCTGACGTTCAGCGGCAGATCTTCGGAATCCACCACGCCGCGCAGGAAGCGCAGATATTCCGGCACCAGTTCCTGGCAATCGTCGGTGATAAAGACGCGGCGGACATAGAGCTTCACCCGGCTCTTGCGCTCCGGATGGAACAGGTCGAACGGGCGCGATCCCGGCACGAACAGCAGGCCGGTGTAGGAGATCAGCCCCTCGGCCTGCCAGTGCAGCGTCTCCCACGGCTCATCAAAGGCGTGGGCGGCATGGTGATAGAATTCCTTGTATTCCTCCGGCGTGATCTCGCTCCTGGAGCGCGTCCACAGCGCCGAGGCGCGATTCAGCGTCTCGGTCTTGTCGCCGTCCACCAGCCGGATCGGGATGGCGATATGATCGGAGTAGCGCTTCACGATCTGGCGCAGCCGGTCGGCCTCCAGATATTCCTCGCTGCCCTCGCGCAGATGCAGCGTGATCAGCGTGCCGCGCCCAGCCTTCTCGCTCTGCTGGATGGTGAAGTCGCCGCGCCCGTCGGAGGTCCACAGCCAGGCGGCCTCCTCCCCCGCCTTGCGGGTCAGCACCTCGACCTTCTCGGCCACCATATAGGCGGAATAGAAGCCGACGCCGAACTGGCCGATCAGGTTGGTGTCCTTCTTCGCGTCTCCGCTCAGCTCGCCGACGAAAGCCGCCGTGCCGGACCGCGCGATGGTGCCCAGATTGGCGATCAGCTCGTCCCGGTCCATGCCGATGCCATTGTCCGAGATGGTGAGCGTGCGCGCCTTCGCATCCGTAGTAAGCGTGATCGCGAACGTCGCGTCATCGCCCAGTAATTCGCCCTTGGTGAGCGCCAGATAGCGCAGCTTGTCGCAGGCATCAGAGGCGTTGGACACCAGTTCGCGCAGGAAGATTTCCTTCTCGCTGTAGAGCGAGTTCACGACGATATCGAGGAGGCGGCTGACTTCCGCCTGGAAGGAGAGCTTTTCTGCCGACATGACCGTTTTTCTGTTCTTGCTGTTGGGGGAAAAGGATGCGGCAGATATGTGAACTGAAAGGCTGGCTGCAAGCCCCTGCGAATGATGGGGTCATATGCACGGGATGAGGGGGATAAACGAAAAGGGCGCCCCGAAGGACGCCCTTTTGCGTAATTGCCTGTGTGCCGGCCTTAGGCGGCGACCGCCTCAGCCTCGTCAGCGCCCATCACCGGGCCGCTGTCCTGGCCCTTGGCCTCCGGATCGCGGTCCACCAGCTCGATGATAGCCATCGGGGCGGCATCGCCATAGCGGAAGCCGGCCTTCAGCACGCGGGTGTAGCCGCCCGGACGCTCCGAATAGCGCTGGCCCAGCGTCTCGAACAGCTTGGCCGTGGTGGCGTCGTCGCGCAGGAAGGCGAAGACCTGACGGCGGGCATGGATGCCGCCGCGCTTGCCCAGCGTGATCAGCTTCTCGACCACCGGACGCAGCTCCTTGGCCTTCGGCAGCGTCGTCTTGATCTGCTCGTGCTTGATCAGTGCCGCCGCCATGTTGCTGAACATCGCCTGACGGTGCGACGAAGTGCGATTGAGCTTCCGACCGCTCTTACCGTGACGCATTTCTAAAACTCCCTCGCGACGGCTTCCCGCCGTTGCTTCTGAAACCAGGCCGGGGATGTACCGCCAACCGCGACCTAACGCAAGACTGAAACCGGCTTAGTAGGGCTCTTCCAGCCGCTTCGCCAGTTCCTCGATGTTCTCCGGCGGCCAGTTCGGAATTTCCATGCCGAGGTGCAGGCCCATCTGCGACAGCACTTCCTTGATCTCGTTCAAGGACTTGCGGCCGAAGTTCGGGGTCCGCAGCATCTCGGCCTCGGTCTTCTGAACCAGGTCGCCGATATAGACGATATTGTCGTTCTTCAGGCAGTTGGCCGAGCGGACCGACAGTTCCAGCTCGTCCACCTTGCGCAGCAGGTTCTTATTGAACGGCAGTTCGGAGGATTCCTCCTCCGAGCCGCGTGCCTGCGGCTCCTCGAAGTTGATGAACAGCTGCAGCTGGTCCTGCAGGATGCGTGCAGCCAGGGCCACCGCATCCTCAGGCGTCACCACGCCGTTCGTCTCCAGCACCATAGACAGCTTGTCATAGTCCGTGGTCTGGCCGACGCGGGTGTTCTCCACCTTGTAGGAGACCTTGCGCACCGGGCTGAAGATGGCATCGACCGGGATCAGACCGATCGGCGCATCCTCGGCGCGGTTGGCCGACGACGGGACATAGCCCTTGCCGGTTTCGACGGTCAGTTCCATCACCAGATGCGCATCGGCATCCAGCGTGCAGATATGCAGCTCCGGATTCATGATCTCGATGTCGGCACCGGTCTCGATCATGCCGGCGGTCACCTCGGCCGGCCCGTCGACGCGCAGGCGCATCTTCTTCGGGCCTTCCGCATGCATCCGCAGGGCCAGCGCCTTGATGTTCAGGACGATGTCCGTCACATCCTCGCGCACGCCCGGGATCGAGGAGAACTCGTGCAGCACGCCATCCACATGGATGGCGGTCACGGCCGCGCCCTGCAGCGAGGACAGCAGCACGCGGCGCAGCGCGTTGCCGAGCGTCAGGCCGAAGCCCCGCTCCAGCGGCTCGGCGACAATGGTCGCCTGCCGGTCCGCGTCGCCGCCCTGCTGGACGTCGAGCTTGTTCGGTTTGATCAATGCCTGCCAGTTCTTCTGGATCACTGGAGCAACCTCACACAATCTGTGTCAAAAGCGGGCTTCCTTGCTAACACTGACGCGGCCGTCTTTCTTGAAGCAACGGCCGCGGCAGGAAACCCGGAGAAAATGGCCTCGATCAGACCCGGCGCCGCTTGGGCGGCCGGCAGCCATTATGCGGGATCGGGGTCACGTCGCGGATCGACATGATCTGCAGACCAAGCGACTGCAGTGCCCGCAGCGCCGACTCACGACCGGAGCCCGGACCCTTGACCTCGACATCGAGGGTCCGCATGCCATGCTCCTGGGCCTTGCGGCCCGCATCCTCAGCCGCCATTTGGGCAGCGTAGGGGGTGGACTTACGCGAACCCTTGAAGCCCATCATGCCAGCCGACGACCAGGAGATCGCGTTGCCCTGGGCATCGCTGATCGTGATCATCGTGTTGTTGAAGGAGGCGTTCACGTGCGCCACGCCAGAGGAGATATTCTTGCGCTCTTTGCGGCGGCGCTGCTGCGGCTGCTTGGCCATAATTCTTGCGTCCTTCCAGTCTTACTTCTTCTTGCCGGCGATCGGACGCGCCGGGCCCTTGCGGGTGCGGGCGTTCGTGTGGGTCCGCTGACCGTGCACCGGCAGCCCCTTGCGATGACGCAGGCCGCGATAGCAGCCGAGGTCCATCAGGCGTTTGATGTTCATCGCGGTCTCGCGGCGCAGATCGCCTTCGACGATGAAATCGGCGTCGATGGTCTCGCGGATGCGCAGGACCTCGTCGTCGGTCAGTTCGTTCACGCGGCGCTCGAAGGGAATGCTGAGCTTGGAGCACAGTTCCTTCGCCTTGGTGCGGCCGATGCCGTGAATGTAGGTAAGGGCGATTTCCACACGCTTCTGCGTCGGAATGTTCACGCCAGCAATACGAGCCACGAGACCTGCTCCTTAAACAACAGACAGGGGCTGAACATCAGCCCTGATTTCAGACACGACAAACGGTACGGAAGCTGCGCAACCGCGGGCGCGGATTATACGGCCCTTCGATCCGGAGTCAACCAATACCGTCACCCAATAATCGCCTCGATCTGACGAGTGACCTCGTCGATCTCCGCCATGCCATCGACCGCCTTCAGCACACCCTTGCCCCGGTAGTAGGGAAGGATCGGCGCGGTCTGGTCACGATAGGCAACGAGGCGCGCGCGCACCGTTTCCTCATTGTCGTCGGCGCGGCGCTTGAACTCGGTGCTGCCGCAGCTGTCGCACACGCCGTCGACCTTCGGCTTCTGGAACCGGTCGTGATAGCCGGCACCGCACTTGGCGCAGCTGTACCGGCCGGTCACGCGCTCCACCAGCGCCTCTTCATCGACCTTCATCTCGATCACATGGTCGAGCTTAAGGCCCTTCTCGGCCAGCATACCGTCCAGTGCCTCGGCCTGAGCCGTGGTGCGCGGAAAGCCGTCCAGGATGAAACCATTCTTGCAATCCGGCTGGGAGATGCGGTCGGCGATCATCGCAATCATGATGTCGTCGGACACCAGCTTGCCGGCATCCATGATCGCCTTGGCCTTCTTGCCCACCTCGGTGCCGGCGCTGACGGCAGCGCGCAGCATGTCGCCCGTGGACAGCTGGACAAGCCCATGCTTGTCCTGCAGACGCCGTGCCTGGGTTCCCTTCCCAGCGCCCGGCGCCCCCAGCAGTATCAGATTCATCCCCGCCTCCCCCGAAGCTTCGACTTCTTGATCAGCCCTTCATACTGGTGTGCCAGCAGGTGGGACTGTATTTGACCGACCGTGTCCATGGTCACCGTGACCACGATCAGCAGGCTGGTGCCGCCGAAATAGAACGGCACGGCATACTGGCTGATCAGCAGTTCCGGCAGAATACAGACAATGGCCAGATAGGCGGCGCCAACCACGGTCAGACGGGTCAGCACATAGTCCAGATAGTCGGCCGTGTTCTTGCCCGGACGGATACCCGGAATGAAGCCGCCATGCTTGCGCAGGTTCTCCGCCGTGTCCGCCGGGTTGAAGACGATCGCCGTGTAGAAGAAGGCGAAGAACACGATCAGGAAGATATACAGCGCCATGTACAGCGGCTGTCCATGGCCCAGCAGGCTGGTCACGGTGCTCATCCAGGCCGGGCCCTGGCCCGCCGTGAAGTTCGCCAGCGTGATCGGCAGCAGCAGCAGCGACGAGGCGAAGATCGGCGGAATGACGCCCGAAGTGTTGAGCTTCAGCGGCAGGTGCGAGGTGTCGCCCTGGAACATGCGGTTGCCGACCTGGCGCTTCGGATACTGGATCAGCAGCCGGCGCTGTGCGCGTTCCACGAATACGATCAGCGCGAACACCGCGATGACAACGACGAGAATCAGGCTGCGGCGCTGCGCGCGCTCCATGAAGCAGACGAAGGCGATAACCGCCACCGCGCCGACCAGAAGCAGGATTATCAGGCCGGCCGACAGCGCACCGGTACGGCCCAGTTCCAGCGTGTTCACCAGGGCAGCCGGCAGATTGGCGACAATGCCCGCGAAGATGATCAGCGAGATGCCATTGCCGATGCCGCGCGCGGTGATCTGCTCGCCCAGCCACATGAGGAAGATGGTGCCGCCGACCAGCGTGATGACCGCGGTCACGCGGAAGAACCAGCCCGGATCCACCACGGCAGAACCGGCCGAACCGCTCATCCCCTCAAGCCCAACCACGATGCCGAAGGCCTGCGCGGTCGCCAGCACCACCGTCAGATAACGGGTGTACTGGTTGATCTTCTTGCGGCCTGACTCGCCTTCCTTCTTCAGCGCCTCACGCGTCGGCGCTACCGCCGTCATCAGCTGCGGCATGATGGAGGCCGGGGTGTACGGCATGATGTTCAGGGCGAAGATCGTCATGCGCCCCAGCGCACCGCCGGCGAACATGTCGAACATGCCCAGAATACCGCCGGAATTCTGGCGGAAGATTTCCGCCAGAATCACCGGGTCGATACCGGGAATCGGGATATAGGTGCCGAGACGGTAGACGATCAGCGCACCCAGCGTGAACCAGATGCGCTTCTTCAGTTCCGTCGCCTTGGAGAAGGCGCCGAAATTGATCTGAGAGGCGAGCTGTTCGGCGGCAGAGGCCATGAGGCGTTACTCGCTCGCGGCCGGCGCGGACGCCTCCGGGAGCGTGACGGAGCCGCCGGCCTTCTCAACGGCGGCCAGCGCCGTCTTGGAAGCCCGGTCCACGGCCAGCTTCACCTTGGCCTTCAGCTCGCCCTTCGCCAGCAGGCTGACCTTGTCGCCAGCGCTGCGGATCAGGCCGGCACCAGCCAGGGCCGCCGCGTCGATGTCCTTCTTGGCGTCCAGCTTGCCATCGTCGATGGCGGCCTGCAGGCGGCCCAGGTTCACGACCTGGTACTCCAGCTGCGAGCGAGAGCGGAAGCCGCGCTTCGGAATACGGCGCTCCAGCGGCATCTGACCGCCTTCGAAGCCCTTGATCGCCACGCCGGTACGCGCACCCTGACCCTTGTGGCCGCGGCCCGACGTCTTGCCGAGGCCCGAACCGATGCCCCGGCCGAGGCGCTTGCGGCCCTTCCGGGCCCCTTCATTGTCGCGAATCTCGTTCAGCTTCATGATGACGTATCCCTGGAGCGAAGGCGCTCAATCCTAAATGGTCTTTCGCGGCCCGGAAGGCCACGGGAAAATTCTTCCCGAAAACCGGAGGCCCCGCCGGTCTTTCGGCGGGGCGCAACCGGTATCAGGCCGTGGGTTCGACCCGCACGAGATGATGCACCTTGGCGATCATGCCGCGCACCGCCGGAGTATCCTCCAGCTCGCGGGTGCGATTCATCTTGTTCAGGCCCAGGCCAACCAGCGTCGCGCGCTGGTCCTTCTCGCGGCCGATCGGGCTACCGACCTGCGTCACGCGGAGGGTGGCGGCGGCCGCCTTCTTTTTCGTCGCCATCTATCTTACTCCTGCAGAGCGGCTTCCGCCGAATCGGCGTCCGCCTTGTCGCCACGGCCCAGAATGTCGGACACGCGCTTGCCGCGGCGTGCCGCAACCTGGCGCGGCGAATAGATGTGCTTCAGCGCCTCGAAGGTCGCCCGGATCATGTTGTGCGGGTTGGAGGTGCCGACCGACTTAGCCACCACGTCCTGCACGCCCAGCGCTTCCAGAATGGCGCGCATCGGACCACCGGCGATGATGCCGGTACCGGCCGGCGCCGCGCGCAGCACGACATTGCCGGCGCCATAATGGCCGAACACGTCATGATGCAGGGTGCGGCCCTCGCGCAGCGGCACGCGGATCATGGTGCGGCGCGCCATTTCCGTCGCCTTGCGGATCGATTCCGGAACCTCGCGCGCCTTGCCGGTGCCGAAGCCGACCCGGCCACGGCCATCGCCGACGACGACCAGGGCAGCGAAGCCGAAACGACGGCCGCCCTTCACCACTTTCGCGACGCGATTGATGCCGACCAGCTTCTCGATCAGATCGGACTCTTCCCGATCCCGATCCCGGTCCCGGCCGCGCTCTTCTCTCTGCCCACGTGCCATCTTCAGGCCCTTCCGTATTCCTAGTCTCGGCTCAGAACGACAAGCCGGCCTCACGGGCGGCGTCGGCCAGGGCCTTCACACGTCCATGATAGATGTAGCCGCCACGGTCGAACACCACGGTGGTGACGCCCGCCTTCAGCGCGCGCTCCGCGATCAGCTTGCCAACTTCCTTGGCCGCATCGATCGTCGCACCGGTCTTCAGCTTCTCGCGCAGATCCTTCTCGATGGTCGAGGCCGACGCCAGGGTCACCCCCTGGGAGTCGTCGATGATCTGCACATAAATCTGCTTGCTGGAACGGAACACCGACAGGCGCGGACGCCCGCTGGACTTCTTCCGCAGCTGCGAGCGTACCCGCATCTTGCGCCGTTCATAAAGCTCATTCGCCTTCCGCATTGGGAGGATCCTTACCGTTCTTTCAAGCCTTACTTCTTCTTGCCTTCCTTGCGCAGGATCACCTCGTCGGCGTAGCGCACGCCCTTGCCCTTATAGGGCTCGGGGCCGCGATAGGCGCGAATTTCCGAGGCGACCTGGCCGACCAGCTGCTTATCGGCGCCGCTGATCTCAACCTGGGTCGGCGCAGGGCACACAATCTTGATCCCCTCGGGGATCGGGTGCCGCACCGGATGGCTGAAGCCGAGGCTCAGCACCAGGTCCTTGCCCTCGACGGCGGCACGATAACCAACGCCGGTGATTTCCAGCTTCTTGGTCCAGCCCTCGCTGACCCCGACCACCATGTTGCGGACGAGGTTGCGGGTGGTGCCCCAGAGCGACCGGGACTCCTTGCTGTCATTCGCCGGCTTCACATCGACGGAACCGTCGGTGACGCTGACGCTGACCAGGTTGGTCACGTACGGCACGCTGAGCTGGCCCAGCTTGCCCTTGGTCGTGATCGTTCCGTCGGCGACCTTAACCTCGACGCCGCTGGGAACGGAGACCGGATTTTTCCCTACGCGAGACATGACACTCCGCCTTCCTTAGAACACGCGGCAGAGGACTTCGCCGCCGACATTGGCAGCGCGGGCCTCATGATCGGACATCACGCCACGCGGGGTCGACAGGATCGAAATCCCCAGGCCGTTATAGACCTGCGGCAGTTCCTTGATCCGCGAATAGACGCGGCGGCCCGGCTTCGACACGCGGCTGATCTCGTTAATGACCGGCGCGCCGTCGTGATACTTCAGCTCGATGCGGATCTCGCGCACGCCGGGGCGCACATCGAGTTCCTCGAAGCCGCGAATATAGCCTTCGCTCTTCAGCACGTTCAGAACATTCAGCCGGAGACGCGAGGACGGGCTCACGACGCTCGTCTTACGTGCCTGCTGCGCATTCCGAATGCGGGTCAGCATATCCCCCAAGGGATCACTCATCGACATGTGACCGCCCTCTCTCTACCAGCTCGACTTGACCATACCGGGGATCTGCCCGGTGGAGGCCAGATCGCGCAACGCAATGCGCGACATTTTCAGTTTGCGATAGAACGCCCGCGGACGCCCGGTAACTTCGCAGCGGTTGCGCACGCGCGTCGGCGCGCTGTTGCGCGGCATCTGGGCCAGCTTCAGGCGGGCGGCGAACCGCTCCTCCATCGGCAGGCTCTGATCGTCGGCAATCGCCTTCAGGCGGGTCCGCTTCGCGGCATAGCGCTGGGCCATCTGGGCCCGACGCTTGTTCTTCTCGATTGCACTCTTCTTAGCCATCGTCTTTCGCCTCCGCCCGTCAGTTCTTGGTGAACGGCATATTGAAGCCGTTCAGAAGCTCGCGGGCTTCCTCGTCCGTCTTCGCGGTGGTGCAGATCACGATATCCATGCCGCGGATATCATCGACCTTGTCGTAATCGATTTCCGGGAAGACGATCTGCTCTTTCAGGCCCAGCGCGTAATTGCCGCGCCCATCGAAGCTCTTCGTCGGCACGCCGCGGAAGTCGCGGACGCGCGGCAGGGCGATCGTGATCAGCCGATCCAGGAATTCGTACATGCGCTCGCGCCGCAGGGTGACCTTGCAGCCGATCGGCATGCCGTCACGCAGCTTGAAGCCGGCGATCGACTTCTTGGCGCGGGTGATGACCGGCTTCTGGCCGGTGATCAGGGCCATCTCCGAAGCCGCCTGCTGGACCTTCTTGGAGTCCTGCACCGCCTCGCCGACACCCATATTGATCACGATCTTGTCCAGGCGCGGCACGGAGAACGGGTTATCGTACCCGAACTTCTCCTGCAGGCTCTTTCGGATCGTGCTCTCGTACTGCTCTCGCAACCGGGTCATGGCCTTGGTCCTCACGCGTCGATGACTTCGCCGGAGCGCCTGGCGAAGCGCACCTTGCGGCCATCATCGAGAATCTTGAAACCGACGCGGGTCGGCTTGTCTTCCTTCGGGTCGATATGGGCGACGTTGGAGATGTGCAACGCCGCTTCCTTCTCGACAATCCCGCCCTGGCTCGTCTGGGTGGCGCGCTGATGGCGCTTCACCATGTTGACGCCCTGGACCAGCACACGGTTCTCCGTGCGCAGCACGCGCAGCACTTCGCCGCGCTTGCCCTTGTCCTTGCCGGTCAGGATAACGACCTGGTCGCCCTTCTTGATCTTGAACTTTTCGGCCATCACAGCACCTCTGGCGCCAGCGAGACGATCTTCATGAACTTCTTGGCCCGCAGCTCTCGCACCACCGGACCGAAGATACGGGTGCCGATCGGCTCGCCCTGCTTGTTGATCAGCACGGCGGCGTTACGGTCGAAGCGGATCACCGTGCCATCGACACGGCGCACGTCCTTGGCGGTACGCACGATCACGGCGCGATGCACGTCGCCCTTCTTCACACGGCCGCGCGGGATCGCCTCCTTGACCGAGACGACGATGATATCCCCGACCGACGCAAACCGACGCTTCGAACCGCCCAGCACCTTGATGCACTGCACACGGCGCGCGCCGGAATTGTCGGCCACTTCTAGGTTGGTCTGAACCTGGATCATTTCTTCGTCCTCGATCCCTTAGGCGCCCGCGCCCAGCTCGTCGGATACGACGCGCCAGCGCTTGTTCTTGGAGATCGGCCGGCACTCCTCGATCTTCACCAGATCGCCGACCTTCAACCGATTCTCCTCGTCATGCGCATGGTACTTCTTGGAGCGCGTGATGAATTTCTTATAGACCGGGTGCATAACGCGACGATCGACCTGTACGACGACGGTCTTGTCGTTCGCGTCACTGACCACGGTGCCCTGCAATTGACGCCTCGGCATCTTCTAACTCCCGACCTTTTCCGGGCTCACGCCGCGCCAGCGCCGGCCTGGCGCTGGTGCAGAATGGTCTTGATCTGCGCGATGGTGCGACGCACCTGACGGACGCGCGCGGTGTTCTCAAGCTGGCCGCTTGCCTTCTGGAAGCGCAGGTTGAACGCCTCCTTGCGCAAATCGACCAGCTGCTGCTTCAGCTCGTCCTCGCTCTTGGCGCGAATATCGGACGCCTTCATTTCTTAGCCCTCCTCGCCCAGGCGAGTCACGAAACGGGTGCGGATCGGCAGCTTCGCGGCCGCCAGTTCGAAGGCCCGCTCCGCAAGATCGCGCGGCACGCCGTCCAGTTCGAACATGATCCGGCCCGGCTTCACACGGCACGCCCAGTATTCCGGCGTACCCTTACCCTTACCCTGACGAACCTCGGCCGGCTTCTTGGAGACCGGGACATCCGGGAAGATGCGGATCCACACCCGGCCCTGACGGCGGATATGGCGGGTGATCGCGCGGCGGGCCGCCTCGATCTGACGCGCGGTCACGCGCTCCGGCTCCATGGCCTTCAGGCCAAAGGCGCCGAAATTCAGCGTCGTGCCACCCTTGGCCGCGCCATGGATACGGCCCTTGAAGGCCTTGCGATACTTGGTCCGCTTCGGTTGCAACATGATACGTTACCCGTTTCTTCTCGCGTTCCGTTCCGCCTTAGCGCGACGCCGGCTGCGCATCAGCCTGGCGCTTGTCCTGGGCGTAGGGGTCATGCCCAAGGATTTCGCCCTTGAACACCCAGACCTTTACGCCGCAGGTGCCATAGGTCGTCTTCGCCGTGGCCGTGCCATAGTCAACTTCCGCGCGCAGCGTGTGCAGCGGAACCCGCCCTTCGCGGTACCATTCGGTCCGGGCGATCTCGGCGCCGCCGAGGCGGCCGCCGCAGTTGATCCGGATGCCCAGCGCGCCCAGACGCATGGCCGACTGCACCGCGCGCTTCATGGCGCGGCGGAAGGCGACGCGGCGTTCCAGCTGCTGCGCAATGCTCTCCGCGATCAGGCGGGCGTCGATCTCCGGCTTGCGGATTTCGACGATGTTCAGGTTCACCTCGTTACCGGGCTGGCCCTGCAGGTCGGCACGCAGCTTGTCGATGTCCGAGCCCTTCTTGCCGATCACCACGCCCGGACGGGCGCTGTGGATGGGGATACGGGCCTTCTTGGCCGCACGCTCGATGATCACCTTGCTGACGCCGGCCTGGGCCAGGCGGTCATGCAGGTAGGTGCGCAGGCGCAGGTCCTGGTGCAGCAGGTCGGCGTACCCGCGCTCCGCGAACCAGCGCGAAGCCCCCGGCCGGTTGATGCCGCGCGGCCGCCCGCGCGGCTTG
>NZ_JAKUSO010000120.1:0-3135 GCF_022449305.1 Oceanibaculum sp.
GAAAGGCTGGCGGTGCATTTCCACGATACCTACGGCCAGGCGCTGGCCAATATCTATGCCGCGCTCGATCTCGGTGTTGCCGTGCTGGACAGCTCGGTCGCCGGGCTGGGCGGCTGCCCCTACGCCAAAGGGGCCAGCGGCAATGTCGCGACCGAAGATGTCGTCTATATGCTGAACGGGCTGGGCATCGAGACCGGGGTTGATCTGGATGCGCTGGTCGATGCCGCGCTGTTCATCTCGCAGGCGCTGGGCCGGCCGCCTTCGTCCCGGGTGGCCTGCGCGATCTCCGGCAAGCGGGCGGCCTGAGCATGGCGCCTGCCCTGAGGCAACGCGCGCCGGCCCTGCTGGTGCTGGCGGCGGCGCTGCTGGTGCTGTTCCTGCCGGCCCCGGAGGGGGCACCCGCCGGCTTTTCCGCCGCCGCCGCGCTGACCATCTTCGCCATCGGCTTCTGGGCGGTCGGCGCGCTGCCGGAATATCTGACGGCGGTGTGCTTCTTCCTGCTGGCGATGATCTTCAAGGTGGCGCCGGCCAATGTGGTGTTCTCCGGCTTCGAGGCCGGCGCGCTGTGGCTGGTGTTTGGCGGCCTGATCATCGCCGCCGGGGTGCAGCGCACCGGGCTCGGCCGGCGCATCGCGGAGCTGCTGGTCGGCAAGCTGGCCGGCTCCTATCCCCGCATCATCACCGGCGTGGTGCTGGTGTCGCTGGCGCTCGCCTTCCTGATGCCCTCCACCATGGGGCGGGTGCTGCTGCTGGTGCCGATCTTCCTGGCGCTGGCCGACCGGATGGGGTTCGAACCCGGCAGCAATGGCCGTACCGGCATGGTGGTGGCGGTGGCGCTGTCCAGCTTCCTGGGGCCGGCGGCGATCCTGCCGGCCAACGTGCCAAACAATGTGCTGGCGGGCGCCGCCGAGGCCTATCACGGCCTCACCATCACCTATTTCGATTATCTGCTGCTGCATTTCCCGGTGCTGGGTGTGTTGAAATCGGCGCTGCTGGTCTGGCTGATCTGCCGCATCTTCCCGGACTGCGTGCATGCCGAGCTGCCGCCGTTGGGAGAACGCACGAAGCTGAGCGGCGAGGAACGCAACCTCGCCATCATCCTGGGGCTGGCGCTGGCCTTCTTCGTCACCGACACGCTGCATGGTATCTCGCCGGCCTGGATTTCGCTGGCCGCCGGCGTGGCCTGCCTGCTGCCGATGATCGCCATCGTCACGCCGCAGGGCTTCCGCACCGATGTGCAGATGGGGCCGCTCTTCTATGTCGCCGGCATCCTCGGGCTGGGGGCGCTGGTGGCGACCAGCGGCGTCGGCGATTTCCTGTCCCGGCTGCTGCTCGACGCCGTGCATCTGGAAGAAGGGGCGGATGCCTATAATTTCTTCGCCCTGTCGGCCATCGGCATGGTGCTGGGCATGGTGGCGACGATGCCGGGCATCCCTGCCATCCTGTCGCCGATTGCCGGCGACATCGCCGCCGTCACCGGCATGACGCTGGATCAGGTGCTGATGCTGCAGGTACTGGGCTTTTCCACCCTGGTGCTGCCCTATCAGGTGCCGCCGGTGCTTGTGGCGCTGCAGGTCGGCGGCGTGCCGGTCGGCCAGGCGGCCAGGGTCACCCTGCCGCTGGTGGCGCTAACCTGGGTGCTGCTGATCCCGCTCGACTATCTGTGGTGGGTGGCGCTGGGCGAACTGTCGCTGCCCAGCTTCCTTCTGTAGGGCTTTCTGTTATAGGGACCGGTCATTTCATGCCGCTCAATCTCATCAAGCTGTGCGTCGGCATCGACGAGCTTGCGGAACTGCGCGACTGGCAGGGCCAGCGTCTGGCGCGCATGCGGGCCGCCGGCGAGACGCCGCAGCTGCGCCATGTCACCCGCAGCTGGCCGCGCCGGGCGGACGAGGTGCTGGAGGGCGGCTCGCTCTACTGGGTGATCAAGGGCATCACCCGGGCGCGCCAGCCGATCGCCGGCTTCGAGGAGGTGCTGGACCCGCAGGAAGGCATCCGGCGCTGCGCCATCCTGCTGGCCGAGGAGCTGGTGGAGACCGAGGCACGGCCCTGCCGCGCCTTCCAGGGCTGGCGCTATCTGGAGGCGAAGGACGCGCCGGCCGACCGCAAGGGGGGCGGCGACAGCGACCTGCCGGCAGAGATGGAGGCCGAACTCCGCGCGCTCGGTATTCTGTAGCCCTATTTGGAGGAATGCTTGTAGGGCGAGACGGTGAAATCGACGATGCTGGAGCTGCTGCCGCTCGGCTGCAGGGTGATCGTCGCGATCCGGCCGCCGCGCGAATAGGTCATGGTGGTGACCGAGGAGCGCACCACGGTGATGCGCTCCCAGCTGAAATTCGGCATTTCGCGCTCGTAGAAGGAATACATCTCGGTCAGCGGATAGCTGGTGGTCAGCGCCAGGCGCCCGATCCAGCCATCCTCCGCCCCCAGGATGATGGTCTTGTCCAGATCCATGCGCGCATTCGCCGGGACCGGCACATCGCTGAACTGGGAGAAGGCCGGCGGCGGGGTCGGGCTGCCATTCTTGCTGTCGCCGGAGGTTGGCGCCGAGGTCCGCACCGTCTTGCTGCCGCCGCCCAGCGTATCGAGGGTGCAGCCCGAAAGGGCGGTGCCAAGGGTGAAAAGAGACAGGGCGAAAATGGTGCCGATGGAGCGACTGGCGGCACGGCTGGCGAAAAGGGCGGTCGGAAGGCGCATGCGTTTTGATCTCCTGCTCTTGCGGCCGGGCCACAATCCTGTTCGCTGGTTCGATGCGGCCTACTATACACCGTGGGTCGGCCATCATCATGCCTCAAATTGTAGAGAATTTTTCCCGGTGTAAAGAAAATGAAAATTGAGTCTGGACAAGCCGGACCAGCCTCTCTATATCTCCGCCCGCCACGGCGATGGCGGCCTTCTCGAAAGGGCGCTGCCGGGGTGGGAGAGAAAAAAACGCTTGCGCGATCAGGCATCTCTCTCTAAGGTCACTTCTCCGCTGCGGCGCAAGCCGCCTCGCGGAAAACGCCATCACAAATCGCTTCGGTGCGGCCGGCGCCTAATTTGCCGGGGGTGATGGTGTCGCTCATTGACAAGTGAATATTCTGAGAAGGGATGCGTGGGCGGCGGCCTGTATGAGGTTAGCTGTCTGTCGTATCC
>NZ_JAKUSO010000121.1:0-3041 GCF_022449305.1 Oceanibaculum sp.
GATGCCTGGGACCATTCGCAACCCTACTGTGCGCATGTCGCGACTTGTACCGAATCGATTGCAGGGATACCTGTGCTAGCCATGATGCATCGACTGTTCCGACCCTCCCTTGCAGTAATGTCCATGAACGCGCTTACCCGGCGCCTGGTGGGCGGGCTGCTCTGCCTGTGCATGGCCATCGGGCTAACGCTTGCCACCGCCCAGCCGGCCCCGGCGCAGAGCGGCAGCCTGCGGATCGCCGCCGTGGTGAATGACGAGATCATCTCGCTGTTCGACCTGGAGGTGCGGCTGTCCCTGACGCTGCTGGGCGCCAGCCTGCCCAACACGCGGGAGAACCGGCAGCGCCTTGCCGGGCAGGTGCTGCGCGCCATGATCGACGAGAAGCTGCAGATGCAGGAGGCCAAGCGCATCGGCATCACGGTATCCGACCAGGAGATCGCGGAGGCGATCCGCCGCATCGAGATGCAGAACCAGATGCCGCAGGGCGGGCTAGACCGGATGCTGGCCGGGCAGAGTATCCCCCGGCAGACGCTGGAGGAACAGTTGCGGGCCGCCCTGGCCTGGCGCCGCGTCGTCGCCCGCCGCTTTTCCAGCGGAGCCGAGATCAGCGACGAGGAGATCAACGAGCAGCTGGCGCAGATTGAGGCGCGGCGCGGCCAGCCGGAAGTGCTGGTGAAGGAGATCCTGCTGCCGGTGGATACGCCCGAACGCGAGGCCGAGGTCCGCAGCTTTGCCGAGCGGCTGGTGTCGCAGTACCGCGAGGGCGCTCCCTTCGAGGGGCTGGCCCAGCAGTTCAGCCAGAGTGCGTCGGCCCGTGTCGGCGGCGATATCGGCTGGATCGGCGCGGATGCGCTGGATGAGCCGCTGGCCCAGGCCATTGCCGATCTGCCGGCGGGACAGATCACCGAGCCGATCCGCACCGTTCTTGGCTTCTATATTCTGAAGGTCGAGGACCGGCGCATCCGCGAGCAGGCACCGCCCAGCGATGCCATGGTGTCGCTGCGCCAGATCGCCCTGCCGGTGCCGCTTGATGCGCCGCCGGAGCGCCTGCAGGAAGTTGCCGGCCGCATGCGTGAAGCCGTCGCCCAGACCGCGGGGTGCGAGACCCTGGCCGATGTAGCGAAAACCCTCGGTGCGCCCGCCCCCATCGATCTGGGCCGTGTGCGTCAGGGTGACCTGTCGCCGGCGATTGGCAATGCCGTTGCCACGGTTGAGGTCGGCAAGGCCAGCGCACCGGTGCCGCTGCCCGGCGGTGTCTCCGTCTTTGTCGTCTGCGACCGTGAATCGGTGATGAGCGACCTTCCCTCGCGCCCGGAAATCCGCCAGCGCCTGGAAAACGAGAAGCTGGAAGTGCTGGCACGCCGGCTGATGCGCGACCTGAAGCGGGCAGCCTTCATCGATATACGGATCTGACGCCATGTCCATGCCGGCTGCCCTGCCGCTCGCCCTGACCATGGGCGAACCCGCCGGGATCGCGGGCGAAATCGCACTGAAGGCCTGGCTCCGGCGGGATGAGGGAATGGTCCCGTTCTTCCTGCTGGACGATCCCGCCCGGATGGCGGCGCTGGCGACCCAGGTCGGATTCGATGTGCCGATTGCGACCATTGACGGGCCGGAAGAAGCACCGGGCGTGTTTGCCACGGCCCTTCCTGTGCTGCCGGAACCGCTGGCCGTGCCGGTTACGCCGGGCCGGCCCGATCCGGCCAATGCGGTGGCGGTGATCCGCGCCATCGACCGCGCGGTTGCACTGGTGCAGGCGGGGCGGGCCGGGGCGGTGGTCACCAACCCGATCCAGAAGCAGACGCTCTATCAGGCGGGTTTCACCCATGCCGGCCATACCGACTATCTGGCGCATCTGGCCGGCGGGGTCGAGGTCGTGATGATGCTGGCCTGCCCGCAGCTGCGCGTTGTGCCGGTGACGGTGCATGTGCCGCTGGCTGCGGTGCCGGGACTGCTGACGACGGAGCTGATTGTCAGTGCCGCGCGGATCACCGCGGCGGGCTTGCTGCGCGATTTCGGGATATCCGCACCCCGTCTCGCGGTCGCTGGTCTCAATCCGCATGCCGGGGAGGGGGGCACCATCGGGCGTGAGGATATCGACATCGTCGCGCCCGCCATTGCTGCATTGCAGGCGGAAGGGATCGCGGCCTTCGGCCCGCTGTCCGCCGACACGCTGTTCCATGAAGAGGCAAGGCGCACCTATGACGCGGCCCTGTGCATGTATCACGATCAGGCGCTGATCCCGATCAAGACGCTGGATTTCCACGGCGGCGTGAATGTGACGCTGGGCCTGCCCTTCATCCGCACCTCGCCGGACCATGGCACGGCGCTGGATCTCGCCGGCACCGGCAGGGCGAACGAATCCAGCCTGCTGGCCGCGCTGCGCATGGCCGGCGAGATGGCGGCCCGCCATCATGGATCGGGCAATGGATGAGGTGCAGGCGGCGGTCGCCGCGCTGCCACCGCTGCGCGAGGTGATCGCCGCCAACGATCTCGGCGCCAAGAAGCAGCTTGGTCAGAATTTCCTGCTCGACCTGAACCTGACCGGCCGCATCGCGCGCTCGGCTGGCGATCTGTCACAAGGCACGGTGATCGAGGTCGGGCCGGGGCCGGGCGGGCTGACCCGCGCGCTGCTGCTGGCCGGCGCCCGGCGCGTCGTTGCCATAGAGCGCGATCCGCGCTGCATCGCGGCCTTGCAGCCACTGGTCGAGGCCGCCGCCGGGCGGCTGACGCTGATCGAGGCCGATGCGCTGACCGTCGATATCGCATCGCTGGGGCCGGCGCCGCGCCGCATCGTCGCCAACCTGCCCTATAATGTGGCCACGCCGCTGCTGATGGGCTGGCTTGATGCGCTACCAGAGCTTCAGAGCATGACCCTGATGTTCCAGAAGGAGGTGGCGGAGCGGCTGCGCGCCGGCCATGGCGAGGAAGCCTATGGACGGCTTTCCGTCATCGTGCAGTGGCTGTGTGCGGCGGACCTGCTGTTCGACATTCCGCCGCGCGCCTTCACCCCGCCGCCCAAGGTTACCACCAGCGTCGTG
>NZ_JAKUSO010000122.1:0-3028 GCF_022449305.1 Oceanibaculum sp.
GGCGGGGGCAGCGCCGCCGGCAGCCAGGCCGCGCCGCGCGCCGCGCCGGCCTCCTCCGCACCGGCGGGTGCCGCCGAGACCACGCCTTGGGAGCCCTACAGCCGGCAGAAGTTCGAGGCGCTGCGCGCCGAGGGCAGGCCGGTGTTTCTGAACTTCACCGCCGCCTGGTGCATTACCTGCCTGGTGAATGAACAGGTGGCGCTGAATCGCCCCGACGTGGCGGCGGCTTTCCGCACCGGCGACGTGACCTATCTCAAAGGCGACTGGACAAACCAGGATGCGGAAATCACCGCCAAGCTGGAGGAATTCGGCCGCTCCGGCGTGCCGCTTTACGTCTTCTATCCGGCCGGCCGCGACTCGCAGCCGGTCGTTCTGCCGCAGCTGCTGACCGTCGATATCGTTCTCGGCGGTATCGGGGCCGGCTGATGCTGATGACCATGCGTACCCTTTGACACCATTCCTGACACAGGAGAGATGCCATGCTGATGCGCAAGATGTTCCTGCCGGCCCTGATGGGCCTCACCCTGTCGCTGGCCGTTCCGGCCGTGGCCTCGGCCAGCCCGGAGGTGAACCAGCCCGCCCCCGCCTTCACCGGCAAGGCCGCCGACGGCAGCACCGTCGCCCTCGACTCCCTGCGCGGCAAGACCGTCGTGCTGGAATGGACCAACCATGACTGCCCCTTCGTGAAGAAGCATTACGGTGCGGAGAACATGCAGGCGCTGCAGAAAGAGGCGAAGGCCCGCGACATCGTCTGGCTGCAGGTCATCTCCTCCGGCCCCGGCAAGCAGGGCCATGTCGATGGTCCGACCGCGATGAAGCTGAACGATCAGCGCAGCGCCGTGCCGGCCAACACCCTGCTCGACCCCGAGGGCACCATCGGCAAGGCCTATGGCGCGCAGACCACGCCGCACATGTACATCATCGATGCCAAGGGCACGCTGGTGTACAAGGGCGCCATCGATTCGATCCCCTCGGCCCGCGCCGACGACATTCCGCAGGCGGTGAATTACGTCAGCGAGGCGCTGCAGGCGATGGACAAGGGTGCGCCGGTGCCGAACCCGGTCACCCGTGCCTATGGCTGCGCGGTGCATTATTCGTCGTAAGCGATACAAGAGCCTGAAGAACGACGCCCCCGGTCACGCCGGGGGCGTTTTCTTTTACGCCTTCACGATGGGATCGATGGGGAGGCGGGTCGAGAGGCCAGCGGCATCCTCGAACAGCTTCGCCGCCTGCAGCATGGGGGCCTCGCCGCGCGGCTTGCCGACGATCTGCAACCCGACCGGCAGCCCGTCCTTTGTGAAGCCACAGGGCACCGAGATCGCCGGGCAGGAGGTCAGGGTGAAGGCCGAGCAGACCAGTACCCATTCGATGTAATTGTCGAATTTGTGGCCATCGACCTCCGCCACATAGCGCTGCTCCACCGGATAGGGCGGCACGATGGTGGTCGGGCAGACCAGCACGTCGTAGCTCTCGAAGAATTTGGCTGTGCGATAGAACAGCTCGCCGCGCCAGCGCTCGGCCTTGCCGATCTCCTCAGCGGTCAGCTTCTGGCCCTTCTCGATGTTCCAGATGACTTCGGGCTTCAAAAGGTCGCGGTGCTTTTCCAGCAGCGGCGCCTTGGAGGCGGCGAACTGCGCGGCGCGCAGGATCTGGAAGGTCTCCTGCGATTCCTTCAGGTCGGGGCAGGCCTCTTCGACCTTGGCGCCCAGGCTCTCGAACAGGCGGGCCGCCTTGGTCACGATCTCCCGCACTTCCGGATCGACCGGCGTGATGCCGTTCAGATCAGCCGAGAAGGCGACGCGCGACAGCTTGCCCGGATTGGCCACCGCCGCCGAGAAGGAGCTAGCCGGTTCCGCCAGCGAGATCGGATCGCGCGGATGCTGGCCGGCCATCGCGTCCAGGAACAGTGCGGTATCGGCGACGGTGCGCGCCATCGGCCCATCGACCGACAGGTTGGCGAAGGGCATCAGCGACGGGCCGTGCGCCACCCGGCCAGGGCTGGGGCGCATGCCGACGATGCCGCAGAAGCTGGCCGGGCTGCGCAAGGACCCGCCCAGGTCGGAGCCGGTGGCCAGCCAGACCTGGCCGGTGGCCAGCGCGACCGCCGCCCCGCCGGAGGAGCCGGCGCAGCTCTTGCGCGTATCCCACGGATTGACCGTGGTGCCCAGCACCTCGTTGAAGGTGTTGGCGCCGGCGCCGAATTCCGGCGTGTTGGACTTGGCGATGGTGACGGCGCCGCGCCGGTCCAGCATCTCCACCATATGGTCGGAATGGTCCGGCACGTAATCCTTGTAGATCGGCGAGCCATAGGTGGTCAGCACGCCCTTCACCGGGTTCAGGTCCTTCACCGCGATGGGCAGGCCAGCGAGATAGCCGGCATAATCCTTGTCGCCCGGCTGCGACTCCAGCCGCTTCGCCTGCTCGCGCGCCCGGTCAAGGCACAGGGTCGGCAGCGCGTTTACGGTCTTGTCCACCTCGGCAATGCGGGCAGCGGCGGCATCGATCATCTCCAGCGGCGAGACCTTGCGCTTTTTCAAAAGATCGACGGCCTCGACGGCGGTCAGCTTCACGAGATCGGCGTGGCTCACGGATTTCCCCCTCGGTTCTTGTTCGGCAAGTTGTCAGTGGCGTGACCATCTGACATACATCCTTTCGACCCGCCCCGCCACAGATCGAGACACATGCCGCACTCTCTTTCCCTGCCTGCGCTGGAAGCGCTGATCCGTGATGTGATGCTGAACAGCCGGGTCTCCCCGGACGCCGCTGCCGGCGTGGCCCGCGCGCTGACGCGGGCGGAGGCGGAGGGCATCAGCTCCCATGGTGCCGCGCGCGCGCCGGTCTATGCCGATCAGGCGCGGAACGGCAAGGCGGACGGCATGGTGACGCCCCTCGTGGAACGGACGGCGGCAGCGGTCATCCGGGTCGATGCCCGCACCGGCTTTGCCTTTCCGGCCATCGATGCCGGGCTGGAGGCGGCCTGCAACATCCTGCCGGAAACTGGCATCGCCGCCGTCGGCATCGCCAATTC
>NZ_JAKUSO010000123.1:0-1914 GCF_022449305.1 Oceanibaculum sp.
CCAAACTTTGATGGCAAAGCTGCAGTTACCTGATTAGATCCATCAATTTTGGTGGTTCTGAATGTCCGCTTTGGGTCATGTGTGGACGGCTCCCATTTGGCAAGGATTGTTTTGACGTTGATGCAAAGTGGTCGGGTGCAGTCATGTGTCCGGCCTGTTGATGCGGTGCTGATGACCGCTGGCCCTAATGCGATTCGCCGGATCGGGTCCCAATCAAAAGCACGCGCTTGGAAGCGCCCTGACCCAAACGGGTTTTCCCGACCCTCGGTTCGACCGATTTTGCATTACGTCACGTTCACCCCGCCAAACTCGTTCTGTAAGCGGCGGTGACAAACTGTGCCACTGAGCGACCGGATATTCTGGCCGCGCCGGTTTAAAATTGTACCGGATCTTTTAGCCTTTCGGTCCGATTCGATCGGATTGAAAGGCGGGGGATGTACTCAGTGGATTTGTATGGCCGCGTTCGCCGCGCCTGCCATGTCGAGGGGATGAGCATTCGCGAGGCGGCGCGGGTATTTGGGCTTCACCGCGAGACGGTCTCCAAGATGCTGCGGTTTTCGGTGCCGCCGGGCTATCGGCGCAGCGACCCGGTTCGTCGTCCCAAACTCGATGCCTTCACCGGCGTAATTGATCGCATTCTTGAGGAGGACCGCTCGGCGCCGCGCAAACAGCGGCACACGGCCAAACGGATCTTCGAGCGGCTCCGGGACGAGCATGGCTTCGAGGGCGGCTATACCATCGTCAAGGACTACGTCCGAGAGCGGCGGCTTCGCAGCCGCGAGGTCTTCGTGCCCTTGGCCCACGATCCCGGCCACGCGCAGGTGGACTTCGGCGAGGCCAAGGTAGTCATCGCCGGGGTCGAGTGTAAGGCCCATTTCTTTGCCATGGACCTGCCGCACTCGGATGCGTGCTTTCTCAAGGCTTATCCGGCGGAGATCAGCGAGGCCTTCTGTGATGGCCATGTGGTGGCCTTCGCTTTCTTCGGCGGTGTTCCGCGCTCGATCCTCTACGACAACACCACGCTGGCCGTGGCGCGTATCCTGGGGAACGGGATGCGCCAGCGCACCCGGATCTTCAGCGAGCTGCAATCCCACTATCTCTTCGCCGATCGCTTCGGGCGGCCCGGCAAGGGCAACGATAAAGGCAAGGTCGAGGGCCTGATCGGCTACGCCCGCCGGAACTTTCTGGTTCCCATCCCCCGTTTTGAGAGCTTCGAGGCTCTGAATGCCCATCTCGAGGCCCGCTGCCGGGAACGCCAGGCAGCCAAACTGCGCGGCCATGAGGAAACGATCGTCGAGCGGATGGCCCCAGACCAGGCGGCGTTCCTGCCCTTGCCTTCGGCGCCCTATGACGCCTGCGACAAGCGCCCGGGACGGGCCAGCTCGCTGTCTCTGGTGCGCTACAAGAGCAATGATTATTCCGTCCCGGTGGCCTATGGCCATCGCGAGGTACTGGTCCGGGGATATGTCGAGCGGGTGGTGATCAGCTGCGCCGCCGAGGTCATCGCCTGCCACAAACGATCCTATGAGCGTGAGGACCTGGTCTTCGATCCCTTGCACTACCTGCCGCTCATCGAGCGCAAGGTCGGCGCGCTCGACCAGGCGGCTCCTCTCAGGGGCTGGGATCTGCCCGAGGCCTTCGCCACCCTGCGGCGTCTCCTGGAGGCCCGCATGGGCCCCAGGAATCACGGTGCCGCCGGCAAGCGCGAGTACGTCCAGGTCCTGCGTCTCCTGGAGAGCTTCCCACTCGGCGAGGTCGACGCCGCCGTGCGCGAGGCCCTCAGGCTGGGGGCGATCGGCTTCGATGCGATCAAGCACCTGTTGCTGTGCAGGATCGAGCGCCGGCCGCCGCGTCTCGATCTCGACCTCTATCCTTATCTCCCGAAGGCCCGGGTCGCGGCGACCTCGGCCAGGA
>NZ_JAKUSO010000124.1:0-2154 GCF_022449305.1 Oceanibaculum sp.
CGCACAGAAGCACCCGCCTGTCACAGCCAGCGAATCAGATAGACATCGCAGACCAGATCGGCGACCTCTCGATCGACGCCTCGCAGCCATGATCGATGACTTCCAGCTCCCCTGCAACCCGGCCTTACCTCTGGGTGGCGCCGAGGGAATCACAACACGCGAACGGGATCATCGATGATCCGCATGTGGACGACGGTGCTCTGCCAAGGGTAACCGTTCACGTCCCTGCGTGCTGCAGGTAGGTGAGGGTTGATTTGAGTGTTTGGTTGATTACGTCTGAGGGGACGCAGGTTTGGGAAGTAATGAAGGAGCCGCGTGTTGTTCCACAGCTGCCTGACATGCCTCGGTGAGGTAATCGAGCACATTGCGGTGCTGTTGGCGCAGCGTATCGCGGACGGTGAGCATGCGCTCGACGAATCGGCTACCGGCCGGACTGTGGGTGCCGAAGCTGGTATGGCGCCACAGGACGCCATGCCGCAAGGCCCGTTCTGCCGCGTTGTTGGTGGGCTCGACGCCCTCCTTGCGCACGAAAGTCCACAGCGCCGGTTCGACGGCTCGGAGATTGGCGCAGGTAGCCGCCGTCTGGGCATCGGCAAACTGCTCACCACACCACAGCTGGAAGCGGAGCCGCCAGCGCAGGTCGCTGACGTAGACCCGGAAACTGGAGCGTTTGAGGGTGCCATCGCGGACTCGGTGCCACCACAAAAACAGCTGCTTGGTGTAATCGATCAGCTGGTTGCCGACCGTGGCCGCTTCCCCGCCCCGTTCGGCGAAGTCCTCGAAGGTGCGTTGCAAATGCGACCAGCAGATCTGGCGCTGCGCCAGCGGCAGATAGTCATATACCACGTAGCGATCGGAGCCGACCACAGCTGTGGTGTGCTCGCCCAAGAGTTCATGAGCGACTTCGCCGCTGCGTCGCAAACGGATGGCGAAGACGGTGACCAGGGAGGTAACCGCCGTCCACAGCCAGGCTTTGCCGCGGGCTTCGCGCCAACTGGTCTCGTCGATGTTGATCGCCGGCTGTTGGTGCACGTAGGTGCCGGCTTCTTCCACCGGCGCTGCAATGGCCGCGGCCACGTGTTGTTCCAGCCGGCTGATCGAACCCAGCGCCAGGTCTACCCCAAAGGCGTCCGACAGCAGCGCCACGATGTTGCGCTTGCTCAACCGGAAGGCACCCGACAACAGGCCGACCCACGCTTGTATGCTGGGCCCGAAGGTGCTGCGCGGCACGGTATCGGGCCATGCGGCCTCGGTCAATGTGTCGCAGTGACGACAGCGCAAGGTATGCAACTGATACTCGGTGACCTGAGCTCGCACGGGCGGCACTTCGACCACCTGGTGGCGCTGAGGATGAGCATCGTCGCCGCACAGCGCCTGACGGCAGTGGCGGCAGTTGATCGGCTTGATAGGCACCACTCCATCCACTTGATCCACCGGCAAGAGCGTGCGCCCATGGCCTTGGTGGCCCGGCTGACCACCCGGCGAACGACCCGAGGAACGACGCTTGCGACGTCTCTTGCGCGAAGTCTCCGTTCCCTCCGAGGGTGGCGATCCTTTGCCTCGACCCTGTCGACGCGCCAATCGCTCTTCCAGCGCCGCAATCCGCGCCGCGTGTTGCACCCCTTGTTGCTCGACCACCTGCTGCAACTTCCTGACCTGCTCCCACAAACTCACCAACACCGTCTGCACCGCGATCGGCGTGCACTGCCAATCGGCATCCGAAATAGGAAGTTCGCTCGGTCTTTCCATGGGCTTGATGATATCTCGATTGAGCACCGTGATCTACCAATCCCAAGATACCAGCACACTCTGAAAAAGTACAGCTATTTCTTGACATCACATGACGCCCCTTGGGGACTGAACGGTTACCCAGGTGGCTGCTTTTGCCAGGATTTCACGCTCGATCCGCAACTGCTTGTTTTCCTGGCGCAGACGCCGCAGCTCCTCCAGATCAGCGGTCGTGAGACCATCCTCTCGCAGCCCTTCGTCGCGATCCGCCTGGCGCACCCAGTTGCGAATCGCCTCGCCCGAGGGCTCAAACTCCTTGCTGAGCTCCTGGGGAGTACGTCCCGCCCTCACGAGCTCCACCATCTGACGGCGGAACTCACGCGGATACGGGGAATGGGACTTCGGCATGTGGACATCCTCCTTTCA
>NZ_JAKUSO010000125.1:0-2092 GCF_022449305.1 Oceanibaculum sp.
CGGTCAGAAAGATCCTGGACAGGAGAAACAAATACATCCATCGCTACAACTACGGCAAGCACGAGATCTATGACATGGAGAGCGATCCATTGGAGGAGCATAACCCCGTGTTATTCACGGGTGTGGTGATGAGAGGGGCATTCGGCGTTCGGTGCCGGCCAAGGACGGCCCAGCGGTTCGACGGTTGCGTAGAGCGATGTTAAGCGCAGAAATTGTTGTGAAGGAGTCAATGTTTTGCACACACCTTTCTTGGCAGCCCGGTGAGCCTGAGTTTTCACTTCCAGATGTCGGCGACCGCCTCGGGCCTTTCGTGAGGATTGGCCCGCGAGCGGTTAGTTGACCGTGGGTACAGCGCCGAGACGTTGGAGGTAGTCCCACCAGTTGTGCCACAGTTTGGCCGCTTCCGGCGCGATCGAGATCCACACGCGGCGGCTGTGCAAGGTAATCCTCGCCGTGACTTTCAGGTAGCGTTGGCGGAAAGTGCTCAGTGACATTCCCGCGGACGAACGACCGTAGGTCTTGGGCCGCCCGGGAGCGGTCTGGGCGCGTTGGGCGATGCACCGTCCCATGTTGAGTAGGTTGTGGGCCAACACGTTCAGGGAGAGGATCGCCTGGTTGGTGTCGAAGGCATCGCGCGCGACCTGTCGTTGACGGGGGATCTGGCCGCGGTAATGGCTCTTGGGACGCGTCGTGGACGACAGGTGCGGTGTCAACGTGTTCATGAAGTCACCCAATTGCTGCTCGTAGGTGCCGCGCTGGCGATACAGCGCCAGCAGCTCTGCTGCCGGCATACTGGTGCCGCCGAAGTTTGTGATCAGGTAGAAGGAGCGTGGCAATAGCTCTCCTTCCTCCGGCGGGACGATGATGAGCACCACGCGGCGGTGCTGTTTCCACTCCTTGGCCTGGTAGCTCAGTTCGTGGGCGCGGAATCCTTGCTGCCGTAGTTCGTCAGGTCGCTGAACAAGGTCTTGCAGATAGCGCTCAACAAAGGGGCGTGCCATTTGTCGCAAAGGCCCGTAATTGCGGATTCGGAAGACATAGCGGGCAGGCCGCAGTCGCTGCTCTAGCAGACTCAGCAGATCGTCGGCCGGAAAACCGGCATCGCCACGCACGGTTACCTCCCAGGCCAGATTTTTCTCGATCCAGTCGAGATAGTCACTGAGCTCACTGGCCGCCCCGTCCGCCGTGTGCGCGTTGCCGGGGCGCAGGATGGCGCCGAACAAATAACCCAGCTCAGCCGAGCCCAAGACCAACGGGTGATAGCAGGTGGCCTGGTAATAGCCGTTGTAGACCGCGCCAGCTTGCTGACCATGCACGACGATCGGCAGACTGTCTAGGTCGAGGGTGAGTCGGGTATAACGCTGTCGCCCGTCCAGCCAGCGGCAATGCTGTTGCACGCAACGCAGGCTCGCCTCCTTCAACACCTTCAGATTCTCTGGGTCGGCCGCCGCCGCCAGCAACCGCGACAGGGTCGGCTGGCTGGCCAATCCATCGGGCGTGCGCGACGTCGAGGGCGTTCGCAAGGGCACATCTTGTCGGCGATCACTCACGCTCAGCCGAAGCGCCGGATCCTTGCGCAGGTTGTCCGCATCGTCGGCGCTGCTCCAACCCTGAGCCAGAAGCAACAGCTGGGTGCGCATCAACTCCGACACCGAATGCGTGATCTGGTCCGACCGGCGCGGGTCGTTAAAGCGCCCGTCAATCCAATCGATCAATCCGGTGCGCTCCATGACCTCCCGCATCATCAGCGCGCCCGCGTCCGCACTCAGCCGTTCCGGGCGTGCTTCCACCCGTATAGCCCCGTTGAACGTGGGGCGAATGACCGCCTCTTGCTCCAATTCGACCTGTGTCTGACTTTCACCCATTGGGTGTCCTTTCGTGGTGTCTGGTGAGGGCATTGCCTGCTAAGCTTTCCCTCTGAAACCTACACCCGAAGGGCACCCAAGTACAGATGTTTCTTCAACATACGGTGAATAACCCGGGCTAAGAGAAGCGACTGAAATCATCACACAGATCGACCGAAGTGCGATCGATCAGATGGTGAGGTTGTTCCTGCGGGCTCGGGAGCGGGGAGGCAGGCTGTTCATCCTTG
>NZ_JAKUSO010000126.1:0-2071 GCF_022449305.1 Oceanibaculum sp.
CTTGAGGAAAATACACAAAGTTGAAGATAGAAATGCCGAGGAGCACCAAGCTGAAAGTACAGACAATCTTGGTTTTGATTGAGCCCGTGTTATTCACGGCATTCTAGACGTTGTCCGATAGGGTCGGGGTAGAGTGTTGGAGGCCGGAAACCGGTTCGGAATTGTGTAAGAGCCTGACAGGGCGCGGGAATAGCTGTGCGGGAGTCGCTGTTGGGTACACACCGATATTGGTGCCCGCATGGGCCTGAATTTGAGAGGTAGATGACGGCAGTTGCCTGGGGCCTTCGGTCAGATTGGCCCGCCAGGGTTAGTCGATCATGGGCAGGCTACCGAGGCGTTGTAGGTAGTCCCACCAGTTGTGCCACAACACGGCGGCCGCCGGGGCGATGGAAATCCACACACGACGACTGTGCAAGGTGACTCTGGCGGGGACTTTCAGGTAGCGCTGACGAAACGTTCGCAGCGACATCGCCGCGGACTGACGACCGTGGGTCTTGGGTCGCCCAGGTTTGGTCTGGGCGCGTTCGGCGATACACCGTCCCAGGTTGAGCAGGTTGTGCGCCAGCACGTTCAGCGACAGCATCGCCTGGTTGGTGTTGAAGACGTCACGCGCGACCTGCCGTTGCCGAGGGGTCTGACCACGATAGTGGCTTTGGGGCCGCGTCGTCGACGACAGGTGCGGTGTGAGCGTGTGCATGAAGTCGCCCAATTGTTGCTCGTAGGTGCCGCGCTGGCGATACAGCGCCAGCAGCTCGGCTGCGGGCATGGCGCGGGTATCGAAGTTGGTGATCAGATAGAAGGAGCGGGGCAACAGCTCCTCCTCTTCTGGTGGCACGATGACGAGCACCACGCGGCGCCTCTGCTTCCAGTCCTTGGCCTGGTAGCCCAGCTCGTGGGTGCGGAAGCCTTGCTGCCGCATTTGCTCCGGCCGCTGGCCAAGGTCTTGCAGATAGCGCTGGACATAGGGCTGCGCCAACTGCTGCAGGGGCTTGTAGTTGCGGATGCGGAAGACATAGCTGGCCGGTCGCAGCCGCTGCTCCAACAGGCACAGCAGATCGTCGGCGGGGAAACCGGCGTCGCCGCGCACCGTGACCTCCCAGGCCAGGTGTGTCTCGATCCAGTCGAGATATTGACGCAAGTCGGTCCGCGCCCCGTCCGCGGTGTGCGCGTTGCCGGGGCGCAGGATGGCACCGAAGATATGCCCCAGGTCGGCTGAGCCCAGGACCAACGGGTGATAACAGGTAGCGTGGTAGTAGCCGTTGTAGAGTGCGCCGGACTGCTGGCCGTGCACGAGCACCGGCAGAGAGTCCACATCCAGGGTGATTCGGGCATAGCGCTGTCGGCCGTCCAGCCAGCGGCAGTGCTGCTGTGCGCAGCGCAGGTTGGCCTCCTTCAACACCGCCAGATTGCCCGGCTCGGCGGCGGCGGCCAGCAAGCGCGACAGCGTCGGTTGGCTGGCCAGTCCGTCGGCTGTGTGAGGCGTCGAGGGGGGCCGCAACGGCACATCCTGTCGGCGATCGCTGACGCTCAGCCGAAACGCCGGATCGTCTCGCAAGTGGTCGGCGGCGTCGGCACAGGTCCAACCCTGAGCCAGCAAGATCAGTTGTGTGCGCAGCAACTCCGGTAGCGAGTGCGTGACTTGGTTGGCTCGGCGCAGGTCGTCAAAGCCGGCGTCGATCCAGTCGATCAATCCCGTGCGCTCCATGACCTCGCGCATCATCAGTACGCCCGCATCCGCGCTCAGGCGCTCGGGCCGCGCTTCTACTCGGATGGACCTGTTGAACGTGGGACGAATGAACTCGTCTTGCTCGACATCGATGTGTGTCTCAGTTTCACCCATGGGGTGTCCTCTTTTCGGTGTCTGGTGAGGGATGTCGCTGGCCAGCGTTTTCCCTCCAAAACCTACACCTGGGAGGCACCCCAGAACAGCATTCTCTTCAACTCACCGTGAATAACACGGGTTAACATCACATGCACCAGGCGGTTTTCAACGCAAGTTCAAGGACACTCGGTAGTTCGCCAGGCTGTGAGGCCTAACATGCGATGGACCGCGACGGACGATCAGGGATTC
>NZ_JAKUSO010000127.1:0-2030 GCF_022449305.1 Oceanibaculum sp.
CATGACGCCTATTATGGCGATGAACGCACCTACGGCCTGGCCGTCGCCGCCGCCTTGAACGTGGAGGCCAAGGCCCTGGACTCGCTCGGGCCGGCCCTTATCCAGTTCGATGAACCGGCCTTCAGCCGCTATCCCGAGAAGGTCAAGGAATGGGGCATCGACGCCATCGAGCGCGCCATCGACGGCGTTCAATCGAAGACCGGCGTTCATATCTGCTTCAGCTACCCGATGCCGGGCGTCCCGCGGCCGATCGTCGACAGCTACCCGGTGATCTTGAGAGAACTGGAGGGGTCGAGCGTCGACCAGTTGTCGCTGGAATTTGAGATGTCGGAACTTGACCCAGAATTGTTGGAACTCTGCCCCTCGAAAACGGTCATGTTCGGTTGCATCAGCAACGGTACCGAAGAGATCGAGACGCCCGAACACGTCGCCGACAAGTTGTTGGCGGCGGCCCACCACCTTCCCGCCGACCAGATTCTGGCAGCACCGGACTGCGGACTGGTGCCCGTTTCGCAGGCTGCTAGCCGCGGCAAGCTCTCGGTAATGGTCGAAGGCGCTCACCTAGCGCGCCGGCGGGTTGGCGCGGGATAGGCCGGGGCGCATATGTACGTTCTTTTTCGGTTCGGCTATACTTGTGGCATGCGCGCCTTCCTCGCACCCCTCGCTCTAGCCGCAGCGCTTCTGGTTGGCATCTTAGAAGGCTCACTATAACTGGGAGAATTTAGCAGTCATTAGAGTCTCAGCGCCTCGCCTTCGAGTGGTGGGATTTTTCTGTGATAATGCCCGATGGACGCACACGATCACATCCGCCCGCATTTCAACTTTGACAACAGCTTCGCGCGAAGCCTGGAAGGCTTTTACGTATCTTGCGAAGCAAACCCTGCGATTGCACCAAAGTTTCTGCTGCTCAACCAAGGGCTGGCGGAGGAGCTCGGCCTCGATCCGGTCACGCTCGATTCTGAGGCGGGTCTGGCAATTTTTTCCGGAAATGTGGCGCCCGAAGGCTCCGAGCCGCTGGCGCAGGTCTATGCCGGGCACCAATTCGGTGGGTTCACTCCGCAGTTAGGCGATGGACGCGCGCTTCTGCTCGGCGAGGTGATCGACTGCCAACACCGACGCCGCGACATCCAACTAAAAGGCTCGGGCCGCACACCATTTTCCCGCGGCGGAGATGGCAAGGCCGCCCTTGGACCGGTGTTACGCGAATACCTGATCGGGGAATCCATGCATGCACTTGGCGTCCCGACAACACGCGCCCTGGCGGCCGTCACCACCGGCGAACTCGTCCAAAGGGAGACACCGTTGCCCGGTGCGGTTCTCACCCGGGTCGCGGCAAGTCATATCCGAGTCGGGACATTCCAGTTTTTCGCTGCGCGTGGCGAAGCCGACAAGGTTCGTGAATTGGCCGATTACGCAATCGCACGCCACTATCCGGACACGGCAGATGCGGAAAACCACTATTTGGCTTTCTTTGACGCCGTTGCTGACTCCCAGGCCGCGCTGGTCGCCCACTGGATGAGTATTGGCTTCATCCATGGCGTGATGAACACCGACAATATGACAATCTCTGGCGAGACCATCGACTATGGGCCCTGCGCCTTCATGGACAGCTACGCACCCGGCACCGTGTTCAGCTCGATCGACACACATGGCCGCTATGCCTATGCCAACCAGCCGCTGATCCTGTCCTGGAACATGGCCCGATTGGGCGAAACCCTGATCCCGCTGGTCTACCCAGACAAGGACCGAGCCATCAAAGTACTGACCGAGGCGCTCCAACGCGTGCAACCGCTTTATAAAACCTACTGGCTGGCTGGCATGCGGACCAAGATCGGCCTATCGACGGAAGACCCCGATGACCTGGAACTTGTGAATGAGCTGCTATCCGTGATGGAAGCCGGGGCGGCTGATTTTACACTCGTGTTTCGCCGTCTTTCACAGACACTGTGCGGCGATGCCGCCCCAGTGCGGCAACTGTTCGATGACCCGGGCGCCTTCGACATCTGGGCGCAGCGCTGGCATGACCGATT
>NZ_JAKUSO010000128.1:0-1983 GCF_022449305.1 Oceanibaculum sp.
GGGCATTTTTGTTGTTGAGGAACAGGATACGGAACTGTTCCGTGGCGTTATGGCCCATGCTCGCCTTGCAATATCGCAACAGCTTGTCCCACGAACTCAATATGGGTTGATCCATGATCTCGTCGCGCATGTAGGCCAGGGCCGCCGCCTGCACCGCTTTCAGCGCGACCACGCCGGCGCGCCCGATACCCTTGACCTCTTCGAGGCGCTGAGGTTCGGCGCTGATGACAGCGGCGAAGCTGCCGAAGCGCGAAAGCAGGGCCTTGGCGGTGGCTTTCGTGTCGACCCGGGGCAGGGCGGAAAACAGAATTAGTTCAAGCAGTTCGTAATCGGCGAGAGCGTCCGCACCGGCATTGAGGAAGCGGTCGCGCAGGCGTTCACGATGACCGGCGTGGCCAGCCGGTTTATTCGGTTTGCCACTCATTAAAGGGCACCTCTAAATATGCAATCCCACGTTTCAATCGGTTAGGATCCTGTTGACGTGACACGAGGGCAGAGGAACCAGCCATGGGCCAAATGGGTTTTTTCGACATCGCGAATCGGTATGCCGGCCTGGACGCCAAGAACGACCCGCTGTTGAAGATCGACGCGGTTGTTCCGTGGGAAGACTTCCGGCCTCGTCTGGAGGCGGCATGGCGCAAGCCGGCCGAGGACCGGAAGTCGTCGGCGGGGCGCAAACCCTGGGATGCGGTGGTGATGTTCAAGGCGATCGTTCTCTGCGCGCTTTATAATCTCTCGGACGACCAGGTTGAATACCAGCTTCGCGACCGCCTCTCGTTCATGCGGTTTCTGGGATTGGGGATTGAAGACAAAGTCCCCGATGCCAAGACGGTGTGGCTCTACCGCGAACAACTAGCGCAGGCTGGGGTGATCGAGGCGTTGTTCGATAGCTTCGACGGCTATCTGAGGAAGCGGGGCTACTTGGCGATGGGCGGCCAGATCATCGATGCCTCGATTGTGGCGGTCCCCAAACAGCGCAACAGCCGTGACGAGAACGCTCGGATCAGGGCCGGCGAGACGCTGGAGGGCTGGGAGCAGCAGCCGGCCAAGCGTTGCCAGAAGGATACCGACGCGCGGTGGACCAAGAGGCACGGCAAGAGCCACTACGGCTACAAGAACCATGTCAATGTGGACCGTCGCCACAAGCTGGTGCGGCGCTATCAGGTGACCGACGCGGCGGTGCATGACAGTCAGGTTCTGGACGACATCCTGGATCCCGACAACACGGCTTCCGACGTATGGGCGGACAGCGCCTACCGGTCGGCGGAGATCGAGGCGACGCTGGTTGAGAGGGGCTTGAAGAGCCGGATCCACCGCAAGGGGCATCGCAACAAGCCGCTGAGCGAGCGGGAGATGCGAGGCAATAAGACCCGCTCGAAGGTGCGGGCCCGGGTAGAGCATATCTTTGGGGCTCAGAGCAACGATATGGGCGGAACGCTGGTGCGCGGCATCGGGCTGGTGCGGGCCAAGGCGCGGATCGGGCTGAAGAACATCGCCTACAACATGCGCCGCCTGGTGCAGGTGGAGCGTCTCGCGTCGGCGACGCCAACATGACGATATTGAAGGCGGGAGCCTGTGCGGATTACGAGTTTTGGCATCAAATCAACCGATCAGGAGCGGTCGGATGCTAAAATCCCGAGACCGGGCAACATCTGCTACCCAGGTTCGAGCTCGTCAGGGCATTATTCGAGGTGCCCTTAAATAAACGCTTTTCCTGGCAGTGAGGACGAAATACTCTATGAGGCAGTGATACTAATTTTCCGTCGACCTCTTGTAGGGGGGCGTAACAAATGGGAGATCATCATGAACTGGCTAACACGATCAACAATTTATGGACTTGCCGCGGCGCTGGTTTTTGCGCTTGGCGGCACCCTTTCATCAAGCGATGCGGCGGCGGGCTGGGAGCCCAAGAAGCCGGTTGAGTTTGTGATCATGGCAGGCAAAGGGGGCGGCGCCGACAAGATGGCGCGGTTGATGCAAGCC
>NZ_JAKUSO010000129.1:0-1860 GCF_022449305.1 Oceanibaculum sp.
CCCGCTGGTGCGGCGGTCGCCCGCGACCTCCGCCAGCAAAGCGATCACCAGCGCCGAGGATGGCACCACCACGATGGCCGACTGCACGGTGGTGAGGCCCAGCGTCAGAATGGTCGCGATGTTCACCACCACGATCACCACGATGGGCAGCAACACTGCGCCCAGCGCGCCCCAGAACCGGCCCGTCAGCTGGCGCGGCAAGGCGCACTGGCCAATCAGGAACGGAAAGGCCAGCACCGCCAGCGCCAGCGCGAAGCCCATGCCCATCAGCAGCGGCAGATTGACCTCCGGCAGCGCCGCCACGGCGACACCCATCGCCACGGTGAAGGGCGAGAAGAAGATTGCGATGCCCATGCCGCGCATGCCCCAGACCGCAAGGTCCTGCCGGGTCTCCTGGTCGCGCTCGCGAGTCAGGAACGGGGCAATGACGCTGACCGCGCCAATCGCCAGCGGCACGGAGAAAGCAAAGCTGAGCAGTTGCATGGCGCCACGCCGCGCCTGCAGCCGGAAGGCGACGAGGCTGTCCTGCACCTCGGCCAGGCGCGGGGCAGTCTGGACGATGCTGCGCAGCCCGTGCAGACAGGTGACGAAGGCGGTCAGCCGGGCTGCCCGCTCCAGCCCCGCCAGCCCCTCGCCCCAACCGCCGACGCGCCAGATCAGTAGCGTGCCGATGCCACCGAACACGATGACGGCAAAGCGCGGGAAGCCGCCGCGCACGATAGCGCCCCACAGCGCGATCATCGCCGCCATCAGCGCGGCGACGGTGATCGGCCAGCGCCAGCCGGACAGCAGCTCCGTTACCGCCAGGATCCAGATGATCAGCACCAGCAGGGGGATTGCCTGTTCCGCCTGCTTCTCGCCGGGTTTCTTCGCGCGTGCCGCTTCCGCCATGAGGCCCCTGCCGGTTTCGTCGGGGCCTATTGTGCCCGCTCCAGCCTATTGTGCGGGTGCGAAGATTGCATGGCTAGACCGCGCGTGTGCGGTGGTAAATCTCAGAACAAAGCTGCCTTATGCTTCGAGACGCCGCCCAAGGCTTTGGGCGGCTCCTCAGCATGAGGTCACTAAAGGGCACCGCCGGATATCCCACACACCCCTCGCCCTGAGGAGCCGGCGACAAGCCGGCGTCTCGAAGGGCATGGCCGGCATTGGAAAACCTCAGTGATAGCACCGCCAGTGCCAGGCGATTTCCGCATGGTGCTGTTCGACCACGCGCTTCACCTGCGGGCAGAATTTGTCGCGCGGCGTGCGCTCGTCGCCTTCCAGGATGATCGCCATGGCCCTATCGTGGGTCATGCCATCGCGGTAGGGCCGGTCCTCACGCAGCGCGTCATAGACATCCGCCACCCCGACGATGCGGGCCTCCAGCGGTATCTCCTCCCCCTTCAGCCCAAAGGGATAGCCGGACCCATCCATCGCTTCGTGATGATGCAACGCGATGCTGGCCGCCAGCTTCGCCAGCCGGCCGACATGCTGCATCAGCATCTCGTGGCCGGTCGCGGGATGCCCGCGCATCAGGGCGAACTCCTCCTGCGTCAGCCGGCCCGGCTTGCACAGTATTTCCGCCGGCACCTGCAGCTTGCCGATATCGTGATAGGCAGCAGCCGTGCCCAGCGCCAGGCACAGGCCCTCACTCACCCCCATATGGCGGGCGATCACCTCAGCGACATCGCCGACGGCGTTCTGATGGGTCTTCAGCCGGTATCGGGCATCGGCGCCAATGACTGCATCGGCTTCGAGCCGTGCGATCCACTCCGCCGATTCCAACTCTGCGCTTGCGGGTTCGGTCATGCTTCCCCGTCGTGACGCGTTCTCCTGGAGCCGACGATATTACAATTCGATTATTAATCGCAATGGTTGCGT
>NZ_JAKUSO010000013.1:0-61000 GCF_022449305.1 Oceanibaculum sp.
GTCGCTGCGGGGTTGGGGCGTGGTAAGGGGGCCAATTATGACAACCGGCTGAAGCGTCAGGGCTTGAACGTGCTGATGGCGCAGGAGGCAGCCTATAACACTGAACAGGTTGTGCGGCTGAATGCGCTGAGAGAACAGCAGTATGACAAGGCATTCTTCCTGATTGCGGCGACCTCCACCATCGGCATTGCCCTGTCGATCCTGCTGGCCTATGCGGTGTCTGGCTATGGCATCATACTGCCGCTGAAGAAGGTGACCGATACCGTCGCCAGGCGGGTGCCGGGCGCAGAGCCGCAGAAGGTGGAAGGCACCGAGCGCCGCGACGAGATCGGCGCCATGGCCCGCGCAGTCCAGGCGCAGCGTGACCTTGAGCGCGAAGTGCGGCACCAGCAGGGTGTAGAACAAGCGCTGATCGAACAGAAGCAACAGGCGGAAGCCGCCAATCAGGCAAAATCGATCTTCCTGTCGCATATGAGCCACGAACTGCGCACGCCGCTGAACGCAATCATCGGCTTTTCGGAGATTTTACGAGCGGAGAGTTTCGGGCCGCTCGGCAATGACCGATACAAGGAATACACCTCCTACATCCTCGATTCCGGGACGCATCTGCTGGGCATCATCAATGATGTGCTCGAACTCAGCCGGATGGATCATCGCGATTTCAAGCTGACCACGGAACCGGCGGCCCTGGCCGATATCATCGGCTATTGCGCCCGTGCCTTCGGCGGTGGTGCCAATGAAGGGAGAATACAGGTCAGCAGTGCCTTCGATATGATCGTCGATGTCGATACGAGGCTGTTGCGCCAGGTGCTCACCAACCTGATCTCGAATGCCCTGAAATACTCGCCATCGGACCTGCCGGTCACTGTCGATTTCGAGGTGGCACCAGATGGTGCCCTTGGCCTGCGCGTCACCGACCTTGGTGAGGGTATCCCGCCGGAAAAGCTGCGGTCAGTCATGCAGCCCTTCGTCCAGCTGGAGGATAGCGGCCTGAACAGCCACGGTCTCGGTCTGGGCCTGTCGCTCGCCCAGCGTTTCATGGAGCTGCATGGCGGGCGCATCGAGCTGCGCAGCATTGTGGGCGAGGGCACCTGCGCCATCGCCTGGCTGCCTGCCGGTCGGGTGGTGCAGAAGCAGGCGGCGCAATAGCTGCAAAAGACAGTTTTTCCTTATCGGCTCTGGCCAGCAAAGACGCGTCCGTGCGAAAAAGAGCTGTCTTTCCTGCCCGACACATCAGAGCCAGCCATGTCCGCCATCGCCGATATCCCCGCCGCCCTGTCGCCTGAAAAGATCGGCGAGGCGCTGCAGCTGATCCGACCGCATGTTCGCCACACGCCAGTGCTGCGCGTCGATATGGCGGATTTCGGTGCCGCGTCCCGCCCTGTCGATCTGAAGCTGGAGCAACTGCAGCATAGCGGGTCCTTCAAGGCGCGCGGTGCCTTCACCAGCCTGATGACGCAGGGCATTCCTGCCGCCGGCGTGGTCGCGGCCTCGGGCGGCAATCACGGTGCCGCTGTTGCCTATGCGGCAATGAAGCGGGGCGTGCCGGCCACCATCTTCGTGCCGGAGATCACCAGCCCGGCCAAGGCGGATCGTATCCGCTCCTACGGGGCCAGGCTGGAGATTGGCGGGCAGCGCTATGCCGATGCGCTGGCGGCCAGCGAACTGTTCGTGAAGCAAAGCGGCGCGCTGCCGATCCATGCCTACGATCAGCCCACCACGCTGCTGGGTCAGGGCACGCTGGGGGCAGAGATCGAGCAGGATCTGCCGGATATCGACACGCTGCTGGTCGCGGTCGGCGGTGGCGGGCTGATCGGTGGCCTCTGTGCCTGGTATCGCGGCAGGGTGCGGATCGTCGCGGTGGAGCCGGAAGGGGCGCCGACACTGAACAAGGCGCTGGCGGCAGGCCATCCGGTCGAGGCGGAGGCCGGCAGCATCGCCGCCGATTCGCTGGCGCCGCGCCAGGTGGGCGACCTGATGTTCCCGCTGGCGCGCGATCATGTGACGCAATCGGTTCTGGTCAGTGATGACGATATTCTAAACGCCCAGAAGGCGTTATGGGAGTCCGTTCGTGTGGTGACGGAACCGGGCGGGGCCGCCGCCTTCGCCGCGCTGCTGTCTGGCCGCTATGTTCCGCGGGCCGGCGAGAAGGTGGCGGTGCTGGTCTGCGGCGCGAACACTACGGCGGTCAAGTTCGGCTAGAATTCCGCGCCGCCGCGAGCTCAGCCGCCTGCCGCGTCAGCCCGTTGCGATCGATCTTGTTGGTGCCGGCCAGCGGGATCGCCGGCACGAAGAACACATGGCGCGGATGCTGATAGGCGGGGCCGCGTTCGATGGTCCATTGTTTCACGGCCTCTTCCGACAGGCTTTCACCCTCGCGCAGGGTGACGAAGGCAACAGGCAGCTTCTGCTTGACGTCGTCCGGTACGGGGACCACGACGGCCTGACTGATCGCGGGATGCGATTCCAGCAGGCGCTCCACCTCGGCCGGCCAGATATTCTCGCCGCCGCAGACGAACATGTCGTCCTCGCGCCCGACGAAATAATGGAAGCCGTTCTCGTCGCGCCGCACCACATCCCCGCTGTGATACCAGCCGCCGTCGCGCAGCGCTGCTGCCGTCTTTTCCGGCATGTGGCGATAGCCCCGCATGGTCGCCGGGTTGCGCATCTGCAGGATGCCTTCGCCGACACCGTCCACCACACTGCCGTCGCGCGCGACCAGCCGCGTTTCGCCCTCGGGAATCGGATAGCCCAGCGCCTCGTCCGGCGTCGGGATGCCGTCCGGGTGCGGACCATAGACGGCAGCGCCAGCCTCGGTCGTGCCATAGCCGTTGGTGATCCGGGCATTCGGGAACAGCGCGCGCACCCGGTCCACCAGCGCCTGCGAGTAGGGCGAGGAGCCCATGAACAGCCGCGTCACCCCATCGAATGCCGCGGGGCGTGGCTTGTCGCCCAGATGATTCGCGACCATCGCCATCATGGTCGGCACGCAGGTCAGCCAAGTCGCCTGATGACCGACGATGGCCTTCACATAGCTTTCCGCCGTGAAGACCGGCTGCAGGATCACCTGCGCGCGGTTCAGGAAGGCGAACTTCAGGTTGAACAGCGCATTCATGTGATACATGGGTGCGGCGACGATCAGCCGGTGCTGGCTGTTGTCGCCCTTGCTGACCACCTGCACCATCCAGTGCTGGCCGCGATGGCTGAGCGGCACGCCCTTGGGCCGTCCGGTGGAGCCGGAGGTGTAGAGGATCTGCGCAGGCTCGTCCGGTTCCGGGGTGATGGGCTCAAACGCACCGGGATCGGGCAGGGCCTCCCAGTCCGCGCTGCCGAACAGGATGCGGGGCACGCCGGCGGGGGCGAGGCGGGCGCGGTCCTCATCGACGAAGATCAGCTTCGCCTCTGCATCCTCGACGATCAGCGCCACGGTTTCGGCGGCCAGCTTCCAGTTGACCGGCACCACGATGATGCCGGCCCGCATGGCGCCGAAATACAGCGCCACGAACTCCGTCCGGTTAGCCGCCAGCACGGCGATGGAATCGCCGCGCTTCAGCCCTCGTTTCAAAAGGCCGCGCGCCAGCCCGCTGGCCAGCCCGTCCAGTTCCCCGGCACTCCAGGCACGCGGCGGATCGCCTGCCGCATAATCCCACAGCACTGTGCGGTCAGGATCGGCGCCGGGGGAGAGGATGGCGCCGAGATTTGGAATAGCGGTCATCAGTTGCTGCCCGTTACGGAACGAAGACCACCTTGCCGAACACCTTGCGGTCGATCAGCGCCTGCAGCCCTTCCTTGAAATTTTCCTCCGTCATCGGCAACACCCGGTCGATCACCGGGACGAGCGTGCCATCGCGCACCATTTCCATCAGCGCAATCTGGTCTTCCGGCGTCCAGGCGTTGGAGCCGACAATCGACTGTTCGTAGGACCAGATGTAACGGATATCCTCCTTCGGGTCGTAGCCGGTGGTGGCGCCGCAGACCAGCATGCGGCCAAAGCGGCACATGACCTTCAGGCTCTTGGTCCAGGTGTCGCCGCCGATATAGTTCACCACCACATTCACGCCGCCGCCGCCCCAGATGCGCGGCTTGCCGTGGCGTTCATGGATGGCGGCGACAAAATCCTCCTTCGAAGTGTCAATGGTCTCGTCGGCGCCGATTTCCTTCAGCTTCTCGCATTTCTCGGCGGAGCTGGCGCAGGCGATCACATAGGCCCCCGCCATCTTGGCCAGCTGTACCGCGCCGGTGCCGACACCGCCGGTGGCGCCCAGCACCAGAACCTTCTCGCCTTCCTTCACCTGGCCGCGCACCATCATCATGCGGCGCGCCGTGCCATAGGCGATGGGCAGGGAGGCCGCCTGCTCGTAGCTGACGCCCTCGGGGATCTGCAGCAGGAACTTGGCATCGACGGCAATATAGTCGCAGGCACCGCCGCGCAGTGTCTCGCCCATCTGGCCGATGCCGGGCTGGAAGGGGACGACCTGAACCCGGTCGCCGGGGCGGAACTTGCCGGCCGGAACATTGGCGCCGACATCGACAACCTCGCCGGCGATATCGCCGCCCGGAATCATCGGGAAGGGCGTCTTCAGGCCGGGGATACCCTTCAGGATCATCGGATCGAAGCCATTCAGCGCGACCGCCTTCACCTTCAGCAGGCACTCGTCAGGACCGACGGCCGGCGTCGGGAATTCGCCATGGCTGATCTGGTCGAGTCCGCCATGGGCGCTGTAGAGAATAGCTTTCACGTTCTTCTTCCTTATGGTCGCGTGTCTTGGGGAAGCGTGTTCAGGACTTATCAGTGGGCTTATAGGCGTAGCGGAAGTCGCAATGGCTGGCGCCCTGCATCAGGGTCTGTGTCCGCTCGAACCTGATGTCGGGGTCATAGCCCTCGCAGAAGGTGCCATCGCGCTGGCAGGACAGCAGATGGCCGATGTCTCCCAGCCCCATATCTTTGTACATCTCGGCATAGCGGCAGCGTACGACGTTGAACTCGAAGCGTTCGGCGTCGGCATGCTTCACCTCGACGGTCAGCGCATCCTCGGCGGTCCACAGGTCGAACAGCCGGATGAAGCTTTCCAGGCTGGTGCCCTCCGGCTCGCTGGCGGCGAATTGCTGGGCCTGGGCGATGGAGGCGCGGCGCACCGATTCGCCAATCAGGGTCTGTGCCTCCGCTACGCCGAGCCTTTCTTTCGCGGTCTCATAGACCTGCTTCAGGATTTCCGCTTCGATCCGGCGGCGCTGGATGATCGGCAGGTTCTGCGACATGCCTCAGCCCTTCAGCGGCGTGCGGAACAGGCGGCCGAAGCCGGGTATCTCGTCCTCGATGCCGGCCAGCCGCAGCATGTGCCAGGCCAGCGCATGGTTGGAGGAGGTGACCGGCTTGCCGATCAGCGCCTCGGCCTCCTCGGCGATCTTGGCGACCCGCAGGGAGGTGCAGGAGACGAACACGCCATCGCAATCGGGCAGGGAGCCCAGCTTCACGATGGCGTCGCGGATCGACTCCGGCGTCATGCGTGCCACGATGTCGTCGTCGGCCTCGTTGAAGCTGCCCATCACCGGGATGTTCAGGCCGCGCTCGATCAGGCTGTTGCGCAGCCGTTCGTTGATTTCCTTCAGGTACGGCGTCAGCAGCGCCACGCGCTTCACACCCATCGAGGATATCGCTGCCCGCGCGGCCGTCACCGGATCGGTCACCTTCACGCCGGGCTTCACGCTGTGGATCAGTTCCGCAACCTTGTCCTCGCCGATCACCAGCGCGCCGGAGGTGCAGGCGAAGGCAACGACCTTGAAGTCGGTCATGAAGGGCAGCAGCTTCGCTGCCGGCGGTATTTCCGCCTTCATCGCCATCAGGGTTTCCGGCGTGATCATGACGTCATTGTGCAGCCGCGCCGCATAGAGCGCCACGCCGTCGCGCGGCCAGATCGCCCGGAACTCATCTTCGATGGTCTGATCGGTTTCCAGGACCAGCAGGCCGATGGCGGCCCGCGCCCCGATCCCAGAATCAGTGGCGAAGGGGAGGTGCTCCAAATTAATCAGTGTACCGCCCGATTGTACGTCAATTGCCGATTCCATGTGCAGCGTCATGCGATTCACCTCAATCTGCCCGTTTTTCGCGCGTTTTGTGTTTGACGCAAAAGTGTATCCACATCACGATACAGTTGAGGTGGGGCTCATACAAGGCCGAATGGTCGGGCCGGATGGCTGGAATCTCCCGCCCAATAGAGGAGTGCATCACGATGACAAGCCGTAGAAACTTTCTGAAGAATGTTGGCTCCGGGGCCGCTGTCGCCGGCGCGGCTGGCGCTGGCATCATCGCCGCGCCGTCGGTCGCCAAGGCGCAGCAGAGCTACAAATTCCGCCTGAATCACTTCGCCGGCGAAACGTCAATGTTCTATACACTGACGATTCTGCCTTTCGCGGAGCGGATCAAGAAGCTGAGCGGCGGCAGGATCGAGTTCCAGCCTTTCCCGGGGGGCGTGCTGTCGCCGCCGCTGGAGGCCTACAAGACGGTCGAGGATGGCATCGCCGATGCCGGCCAGATGACGCCGCTCTACATCGTCAACCGCGACCCGGTGAACACCTTCTACGGTGGCCATGTCGGCGGCATGCCGCCAGAGATGATGATGCACTGGCTGTACAAGGGCGGTGGCCAGGAACTGCTGGCCGAGCATCGCCGCGCGACGATGAAGCTGCATTCGATTCCGCTGAGCATCGGGCCGAACGAGATCTGGCATTCGCATGTGCCGATCAGGACCTCGGCCGATCTGAAGGGTCTGAAGTTCCGCACCGCGGGCGCCTGGGCGCAGATCCTGAACGAGTATTTCGGTGGCGCCGCGACCACCGTGTCGGGCAGCGAAATCTACACAATGCTGGAGCGCAAGGGCGTCGATGTGATCGAATGGTCGAGCCCGGCCGAGAACATCAAGATGGGCTTCCAGAACGCCGCCCCCTACATCATCATGCCGGCCCCGCACACCAACTGCTTCCTGTTCGAGCTGATCATGCCGGTGGCCAAGTGGGATGCGCTGCCGGACGACGTGAAGTACATGATCGAGACGGCCGCCCGTGCCTCGACGCCGGAAACCCTCTTCGCCTGGACCATCGAGGACATGAAGGCGATGAAGGAGATGCGCAAGAGCAAGGCCGAGATCATCACCCCCGATCCGTCGCTTGCCGTGGAGCTGCGCGAGGCCGGCCGCAAGTGGGCCATGAAGAAGGCCGAGGAGCAGACGGCGAAGGGCGATCCGTGGATGAAGAAGGTCACGGATTCCTACTACGCCTTCTACGACGATTGGGCAGAGAACGCCGTCTATCGGGCGGTGGACTGACGAAAGGCAGGCGGCGGGCTGGTTGCGGCCGCCGCCCTTTTCCTTGCTGACGGTTTTATGCCGTTGATTTGCCGTTTACCCTGGATGCTTCATGACTCGATTGATCGGGCGGATTTCCAGCGTTTGCTGCGCTGCGGCCGTTCTGGCCTCATTCGGACTGGTGGTCGTCACCATGTTCGAGGTGATCTCGCGCTATGCCTTCCATGCGCCGACGGTCTGGGCCTTTGACGTTTCCTACATGCTGAATGGCGCGGTCTTTGTCCTGGCGATGGCCATGACCCTGCGGCTGAACCAGCATGTCTCCATCGATATCTTCTCCAAGGCGATCCCCGAACGCTGGTTCCGGGTCATCGAGATCGCCGTCTATCTGTGTCTCATCTTGCCGGCTCTCAGCCTGGTGACCTATGCCGGCTGGGGTGAATTCTGGAAGGCCTGGGTCAGCGGGGAGGTCGAGACGGTCAGCCCCTGGCAGCCCAAGATCTGGCCGTTCCGGCTGATGCTGGCCGTCGGGCTGTCCGCCCTGTGGCTTCAGGTCCTGGCGCGCGTGCTCGCGCCGGCCGAACAATCATCGCAACACTGAGGAGGCCGGAATATGTCCGCCATGCCACTTGCGGCCTGGATGTTTCCGGCTGCCTTCGTCCTGATCTTCCTGGGGATGCCCGTATCGCTCAGCCTGATCGTGATCGCGGTTGCCTTCTCGATTCCCTTCTTCGGCGTTGAACTGGCCGGGCTGCAGCTCTATCGCTTCGTCGGCAGCGTGGCGAACAACTATGCGCTGGCCGCCGTCCCGCTGTTCGTCTTCATGGGCGCGGTGCTGGAAAATTCCGGCATTGGACGCCGCGTCTTCGAGGTGATGAAGCTGTGGCTGGGCCGCCTGCCGGGCGGGCTGGCGCTGGCCGCCATGAGCATGTGCGCGGTGTTCGCCGCCGGCACCGGCATCGTCGGCGCGGTCGAGGTCATGGTCGGCCTGCTGGCGATCCCGGCCATGGTCGCCAACAAGTACGAGAAGTCGCTGATTTCCGGCACGATCTGTGCCGGCGGCTCGCTGGGCACGATGATCCCGCCCTCCATCGTCGTCATCATCTACGCCTCGGTGGCGCAGATCCCGGTCGGCGACGTGCTGGCGGCCGTGATCATCCCGAGCGGCATCATGGTGGCGCTGTTCATTCTCTGGATTCTGCTCTACTGCACGATCCGCCCGCAGGCTGCACCGCGGATCGACCCCAGCGAATTCGACATGCCGCTGTCCGAGAAGCTGAAGCTGACGGTCACCGCGCTGATTCCGCCGCTGCTGCTGATCTGCGCCGTCGTCGGTTCGATCCTGGCCGGCATCGCGGCAGTCACCGAGGCCGCCGCTGTCGGTGCCGCGGGTGCCGTGCTGCTGAACGTCATCTACCGGGACTTCACCTGGAAGGGGCTGTGGGGCGCTGCTTACAAGACGGTGGTCATCACCTCGATGATCCTGCTGATCGTGGTCGGCGGCACCATGTTCACCAGCGTCTTCCGCCTGCAGGGCGGCGGCATGCTGGTGACCGATCTGGTGCGGGCGCTCGATTTTGGCCCGACCGGCCTGCTGCTGCTGTTCCTTGGCATCGTCTTCGTGATGGGCGCGCTGCTGGACTGGGTATCGGTCGTGCTGATCTGTATCCCGCTGTTCATGCCGTTCCTGGCGCCGGCCGGGATCGATCCGCTCTGGTTCGCGATCCTGGTCATCGTGATGATCCAGACATCCTACGTTACCCCGCCGATGGCGCCGTCGATCTTCTATCTGCGTGGCATCGCCCCGCCGGATTTCCGGACGATAGAGATGTACAAGGGCGTGATCCCCTTCGTCGCCTGCCAGCTGCTGACCGGTGTGCTGGTCTACTTCTGGCCGTCGCTGGCGCTGTGGTTGCCGGTGGTGCTGCGATAAGGCGAGGAGGAGTCAGGCAGCAGGGCCGAGGAAGATGCGGGCGATAACCTCCTTGGTGACGAGGATCGCGTGAGCGGAACTCAGGGTCACATGCTGTTCCAGGATCGGCGCGCCGGCCTCCGGTTCGCGCCGGCGCAGATGCTCGATGATACGGGCATGCTGGCCGAAGGTTTCCTGGCGGCGCGGCTGGGTTTCCATGTCGGTGCGGCGGAAGAAGCGGATGCGCGCATTGATCCGCTCCAGCGCGTCAATCATCTCGGGGTTCTTGGACAGCCGTGCCACCGCCATGTGGAACGCTTCGTCCGCCTCCGCCATCCGGGTCTGCGAAAAACCGGTCGCCGGGTCCGTCGCGATTTCCCACGGGCGCACCGCGTCCTCGATCTCGCGGTCAGTCGCGCGGGTGCAGGCCAGCTTGTAGGCGGCGCACTCAATTGCCGCGCGCAGTTCGTAAAGCTGGCGCACCGTGTCGGCGGACAGTTCGCGCGCGAAGAAACCCTTGTTCGGGACGAAGCTCATGAAGCCGTCGCGCACCAGCCGGTTCAGCGCCTCACGGACCGGCGTGCGGCTGACACCCAGCTTCTCGGCCAGATCGACCTCGTTCACCTTCTGGCCAGGCCGGAACCGGTATTCGACGGCCAGTTCCTTGATTTCCTGATAGACGCGATTAACGCTGTCGGCCGCCCGGATGCTCTTCAGCGGGGTGGAAGAAAAGTCCGGATTGCCGCCGATCCGGTTGTTCATTGCGCTTCCTCCAAAATTCGGGCGCTCCCTATAGACCGTCCCGCACTCAAGTTCAATAATGCATGGATGGATACACTTGTGTCGACAAGACTGTCTTGTGCCCGCCCATCCGAGGTAGTGCAAAGGCGGACCGGAACAATCTGTGACCGAACGAGAAAAGAAGAGGCGAGGGAAGGCTTATGCGGATAGCGGTACTGGGCGCGGGCGTCATCGGCGTCTCGACGGCTTACGAGCTGATGAAGGACGGGCATGAGGTGACGGTCATCGACCGGCTGGCCGAACCGGCCTCGGAGACCAGCTTCGCCAATGCCGGCCTGTTTTCGCCGGGGCACGCCTATACCTGGGCCTCGCCCAAGGCGCCGAAGATCCTGCTGAAGTCACTGTTCCAGGAAGGGCAGGCGCTGCGCTTCAAGCCCAGCCTGGACCCGAATCTCTGGCTCTGGTCGTTGAAATTCCTGCAGAACTGCACGGCGGAGAAGACCCGCATCAACACCAAGCGCAAGGTGCGGCTGTGCATGTACTCGCAAGAGCAGTTACACCGTATCGCTGCCGAAACGAAGATCGAGTATCACGGCGTAACTGGCGGTCTGCTCTATCTCTACCGCACGCCGGAGAGCTTCGCGCGCGGCAGCGCCAACACCCGCATCCTCAGCGAGGAGGGGCTGGAACTGCGCGCCATCACCCCGGACGAGGCGGCGAAGATCGATCCCGCGCTGGAGCCGGTGAAGCACAAATTCGCCGGTGCGGTCTATTGCCCCTCTGACGAGAGCGGCGATGCTCGCGTGTTCACCCAGAACCTCGCGAAATATTGCGAGGGGCAGGGGGTAAAGTTCGTCTTCGGCAGCGACATCCAGGGCTTCGACACCGAGGGCGACAAGGTTACCGCCGTGCGCACCTCGACCGGTCGTATTGAGGCGGATGGTTTCGTGTTCAGCCTGGGCGTATTCGGCCCGCGCCTGTCCAAGCAGCTGGGCGTGACGCTGCCGATCTATCCGATCAAGGGCTATTCGGTGACGATGCCGATTGGCGGCCGCAACAACCCGCCGACGGTGGGCGGGGTGGACGAGGACAACCTCGTTGCCTATGCGCGCTTCGGCGACCGGATGCGGGTGACGGCGACGGCGGAATTCGCCGGCTATAACAAGAGCCACCAGCCATCTGACTACACCCACATGCTGAAGGCGGTGCAGGATATCTATCCGGACGGGGCGGATTATTCGCAGCCCTTCTACTGGGCGGGCCTCAGGCCGATGACGCCGGAGGGTACGCCGATCTTCGGCGCCGGGCGCTACCGCAATATGTGGTTCAATACCGGCCATGGCCATATCGGCTGGACCATGGCGCCGGGCTCGGCGCGGGTGACCGCCGACCTCATCGCCGGCAAGGTGCCGGCCCTCGACCTCACCGGCATGCGGGTGATGCCATGATGACCGAAACCGATATCCAGGCGATCTTCGATTCCTCTCCCTTCATCGCCTTCCTGGGGCTGAAGGTGGTGAAGCTGGATACAGCGACGCAGGAACTGACGGTGCGTGCGCCGATGCGGCCGGAAATGGCGCGCGAGGCGGGCACTGGCCAGTGGCATGGCGGGCCGATCGCCGCCGTCATCGACACGGTCGGCGACTTCGCGCTGGCCTATCTGGTCGGCAAGCCGCTGCCGACGGTGAATTTCCGCGTGGATTACCTGCGCCCGGCTATTAACACCGACCTTGTCGCTGTGGCGAAGGTTCGCCGCAACGGCAAGAGCGTGGGCATCGCTGATGTCGATGTGTTCAACGAGGCCGGCGTGCTGCTGGCGATCGGCCGGGCGACCTACTCGACGCTGTGAGGAGGAGGGGGAGTTACTCCCCCGCCGCCTTGTTCAGGATTTCCTCGGGCGTGGAGGAGACGACCTCGACATATTTCGGCACGAACTTGCCGCCCTCAATGAATTTGATGAATTCCGGCTTGATCTCTTCCGCCAGGATATTGCGGATCGCCGCATGTTCCTTGATGTCCGACCATTCGGCGATCAGGAAGAAGCGCAACGGGTCCTCGGTGTCGCGGCACAGCACGCCGTCCTTCACCTGAGCCCAGCTCTTGTGCATCGGATTGCCGTCGGAATAGTCGAATTCCTCGAACAGCCGGATGAATTCGGCCTCGGTGCCCGGCTTGATGCGGAAATCGTAGATGTGAAGGAAATTGCCCTTCGTCGCCAAGGGTTCCTGGGCCATGCTGGTGCCTCCTGCTGGTCGGTGTCGCGTTAAATAGGACGGTACACTGAATATATTTGCGGCGTAAAGACCGTGCCGCATGCGCCGCTTGATGGGACCATAAATAGGCGGCATACTGATCTTATTGCCACGGCAGGACGGGCTTGAAGAGATGGGCTGGCTGCGCGCAGCGTCATTCGACGATCTGAAGGAAGGCGGTGTCATCGGCGTCGATGTCGCCGGCACAGCGGTCGCCCTCTATCTGCTCGATGGCGTGGTGTATGCCACCCACAATATCTGCACCCACCAGTTCGCCTTCCTGTCGGAGGGCTATGTCGAGGATGGCTGCATCGAATGCCCGCTGCATCAGGGCCAGTTCGATATCCGCACCGGCAAGGCACAATGCGCGCCGGTCACCGGGCGCCTTGCCACCTATCGGGTAAAGCGCGAGGGCGACGATATCTTCGTCGATCTGGAGGCGCCCGCCGTCGAGGTCGAGGCGCCGAAAGCGCCCTTGGCGCAGGATCACCGCAGCTTCGTCATTATCGGCGGCGGCCAGGCCGGCTGCCGCGCGGCGCAGCATCTGCGCGGCGAAGGCTTTGCCGGCCGGATCGTGATGCTCGCGGAGGAGGGGCATCGCCCCTACGAACGCCCGCCGCTGTCCAAGGAAGTGTTGCTGGGCAAGGCAGGGGCGGACGATTGCGCGGTGCTGAAGCCGGCCGAGTTCGATGCGCTGGAGATCGACCTGCGTACTGGGAGCCGCGCCACGGCCATCGACCGCAAGGCGAAATCGGTGACGCTCTCGACCGGCGAGACGCTGCCCTATGATCGGTTGCTGATTGCCACCGGTGCGCGGGCGCGGACGCTGCCAGACGGAAGCGGCGATGGCGTGCTCTATCTGCGCACGCTGGAGGATGCTCAGGCCATTGGTGCGGCGTTGTCGCGGGCGCGCAGCCTGGCGCTGATCGGCGGCGGCTTCATCGGGCTGGAGATTGCCTCGGTCGCGCGCGAGAAGGGGCTGGCAGTGACGGTGATCGAGCGCGAGCCGGCGCTGATGTCGCGCATCCTGCCGCCGGCGCTGGGGCAGGCCTTCCAGACGCTGGCCGAATCGAAGGGCGTTGCCTTTCGGCTGGACACGAAGATCGAGGCGATCCGCCGCAACGGTGCGGGGACGACGCTGGCCTTCGCCGATGGCGGCGAGCTGGCCGTCGATCTGGTGGTCGCCGGCATCGGCGCCATCGCCAATGCGGAGCTGGCGGAGCAGGCCGGGCTATCGGTGAAGTCGGGCGGAATCGTCATCGACACGGCGTGCCGCACCTCGGATGCCGATATCTTCGCGGCGGGCGATTGCGCGCTTTATCCCGAGGCGGTGGGTGGCACTCGTCTCCGTCTGGAAAGCTGGGCCAATGCGGAAGCACAGGGCCGCGCCGCCGCGCTCGCCATGCTGGGGAAGCCGGCGGAAAAGCCGCCCTTGCCCTGGTTCTGGACCGAGCAGTTCGGACTCAACATCCAGATGGCCGGCATTCCGCAGGCCGGCGACGGGGTGGCGGTGCAGGGCGGGATCGGCCAGCCGGAATCGGTCTATCTGACAGAGCGCGACGGTGCCATCGCCAGCGCCATCATCTTCGGCGATGCGGAGACCTTCCGCATTGCGCGGCGGCGGTTGGAGACCGGGGCTGATGTCGCCGAGGGTCTGCGGGGATTGCGCTGGCTGGACCAGCAGGAGGAGGAGAGTTCCATGGGCTATGAACGTGCGCTGGAGAGCCTGCCGGCGCAGGCCACCCCTCAGGCGAAGCAGTTTGTCTGGCCGGCCGAGGGGCTGAACCGCGTGCCCGACTGGGTCTATACCGACGATCATATCTACGGGCTGGAGGTCGAGAAGATCTTCAAGGGCCGCACCTGGAACTATGTCGGGTTGGAAGCGGAAATTCCCAATCCGGGCGATTTCACCCGCTCCTTCGTCGGTCCGGTGCCGGTGGTGGTGTCACGCGACGAGGAAGGCGGCATCAATGTCTTCGAGAATCGCTGCTCGCACCGCGCTGCCGAGTTCTGCCGCGAACTGCGCGGCAATGTGCAGGAATTCGTCTGCCCTTATCATCAATGGTCCTATGACCTTAAGGGCAATCTGGCGGGTGTCCCGTTCCGCCGCGGCGTCGATGGCAAGGGCGGCATGCCGGCGGATTTCGACCCTGCGGACCATCACCCGCGCAAGCTTTCCGTCACCACGCGCGGCGGGGTGATCTTCGCCTCCTACGCGGAGGATATGGAGCCGTTCGACAGCTATCTCGGCCCGGAGATGACACGCGAGTTCGATGCCACCTTCGACGGCCGCAAGCTGGTGGTGCTGGGCTATTACCGCAACACGCTGCCGGGCAACTGGAAGCTCTATCACGAGAATCTGAAGGACCCGTACCACGCGACCCTGCTGCACACCTTCCTGGTCACTTTCGGGCTGCTGGTTGCTGGCAACAAGTCGCAGATGCTGTGCGATGCCAGCGGACGGCACGGCGCCATGTGCTCCGCCAAGTCGGACGGCAAGAATGTGAGCGCCGACGCCAAGAAGGAGATGCGCGCCTACAAGGAAGGCATGCAGCTGGAAGAGCCGCGCTTCATGGATTTCGTGCCGGAGTTCGATTCGCCCTGGTCGGTCACCATGTCCACCATCTGGCCGAACCTGATCGTGCAGCGCGAGATGAACACGCTGGGCGTGCGCCATATCGTGCCGGAAGGGCCGAACCAGTTCACCATGATCTGGACCATGTTCGGCTTCGAGGGGGATGACGAGGAGATGACCCGCCACCGGCTGCGCCAGGGCAATCTGATGGGGCCTGCCGGCTTCCTGGGGCTGGAGGATAATGAGGCGATGAAGTTCGTGCAGGACGGCATGAAGCATGTGCCGGGCGGCGAGCATCTGGTGGCGCTCGACCCCGGCACGGCGACCGGAACCGCCGACACGCTGATTTCGGAATCCGCGATCCGCGCCATGTACAAGCACTGGCGCGATGTCATCGGGGTTTGAGGAGCAACGACATGACCGTGACTTCGCTGAAAAACCCCGCCGCGTCTGATGCGCTGATCGACCGGCTGCTGCTGCGCCAGGAGATTGAGGAGTTCAACGCTGCCTATGCGGATGTGCTGGATAATGGCCCGCTGTCGGACTGGCCGGATCTGTTCGCCGAGGATGCGCTCTACGTCATCACCGCGCGGGAGAATTTTGCCAGCGGCCTGCCGGTCGGGCTGATCTATTGCGAGGGCAAGGGCATGCTGCGCGACCGCATCTTCGCCATCGAGAAGACGGCGATGTTCGCGCCGCGCTACATGCGGCATTTCATTTCGAATTGCCGGGTGGTCGAGACCCGCGCGAACGGCGAGATCGTCGCCACATCGAACTACATCCTGCTGCAGACCCTGTTCGACCGGCCGGAGCCGACGCTGCACCAGATCGGCACCTATTACGATGTGTTCGTGCGGACCGGCGGCGCGCTGAAGCTGAAGGAGCGCCGCGCGGTGTACGACAATCTGCTGATCGACAATTCGGTCGTCTATCCAGTGTAGAAAATAAACCCTCGCCCCTGGTGGGAGAGGGTGGTGAGCGTAAGCGAACCGGGTGAGGGGGCGGCTCCGCCCTTGCGATTACCCCTCACCCAGCTCCGCCTAATTCGCTTCGCTCATAAGGCTGCGCAACCCTCTCCCGCAAGGGGAGAGGGAAATACGCACCTCAGCTCGGCCGGAAAATCGTGCGGCCCAGATGGTTGTTGCCGTCCACAAGCCGCATCAGCATGGTAACGAAGGCGTTACGCTCCTCCGGCCGCAGCGGCTCCATCAGCTTCATCTGGGCGCGCTGCATCGCCTCGTACATTTCCCCGGTGATCTTCTCGCCCTCGGCCGTCAGGCGCCACAGCACCATGCGGCGGTCGGTCTTGCTGCGCTCGCGCGCGACGAGCCCGCGCTTGGCCAGCCGGTTCAGCACATCGGCCACATTGGTGCGGTCGATGCCGAGTTCGCGGCCCAGCGAGTTCTGGTCCATGTCGGGATTCTGCGCCAGCGTGGTCAGCAGCCCGTACTGCACCGGCGTGATGTCGAAGGCAGCGCATTCCTCGAAGAACAGTGCGTAATGGATCTGGTGCAGCCGGCGTACGAGATAGCCCGGCCGCGCCCAGAGCGGCATGCGCGACATGATGAGACTGTCCTCATTGCCCTCGGCCTGCGGCGCCTCTGATGCCAGTTTCTTTTCGACCGCCATGCGGTTTCTCCCGATAGGCGGCATTCCATTGGAATTTTCGATGCCGCATTACTTGCCTTGAGACTGATTCTTGAGGCCGATAATGCGGTCTAATCCTTGGTTTGGCTATTCAAAAAGCCGCCTGCGGCGCTTCGCCGCTCGATTGACAGGCCCTCGGATAAAAGTCAGCATACCGCATAATCAGAAGAGACAGGCAGGTGACGGATGGCGGCTTCAACGGTTGAGGGAGAGGGGATCGGCGCCCGTGTCCGCCGCAAGGAGGATGCCCGCCACCTGATGGGGCGTGGCCGCTTCGTCGGCGATATCCAGATGCCCGGCATGCTGGAGGTCGCGTTCCTGCGCAGCCCCGTCGCGCATGCCCGACTCCGTAGCCTCGCCAAGCCGCAGGGGCGGGAGGATCAGGTGTTCTTCTGGTCCGACATGGCAGGCGTCCAGCCCATCGTCACCCGGTCCAGCCTGCCGGGCTACAAGCTGTCCTCCTATTATCCGCTGGCGCATGAGAAGGTGCGCTATGTCGGCGAGGGCATTGCCCTGTGCGTTGCCCCCAGCCGGGCCGAGGCGGAGGATATGGCGGAGCTGGTCTCCGTCGATTTCGACGAACTGCCGGCGGTGACCGAAAGCGAACTGGGCAAGGCGAAGGATGCCCCGCTGGTGCATGAGGAGTGGGGCGACAATCTCTGCCTCGTCACCGATTTCGACAGCGGTATCGAGGAGGTGGCGAAGACCGCCCCGGTGAAGGTGGTGCGGGAATACAAAACCGCCCGGCAATGCATGCACCCGATGGAGGGCAAGGGCCTGGTCGCCTACTGGGATTTTCAGGCCGACCAGCTGGTCGTCATCACCTCGACCCAGGTGCCGCACCTGATCCGCACCGGCCTGTCGGAGTGTCTGGGGCTCGACCAGTCGCGTGTGCGTGTGAGCCCGCCCGATGTCGGCGGCGGCTTCGGCTATAAATGCCTGCTGCAGCCGGAGGAGGTGACCGTCGCCTGGCTCGCCATGACCCGCAAGGGCGCCTATCGCTGGGTCGAGGACCGGCGCGAGCATCTGGTGGCCGGGGCCAATGCCCGCCAGCATCACTACAAGGTCACCGCCTATGCTGACGAGCGCGGCCGGCTGCTGGGGCTGGATGCGGAGATCAATGTCGATATCGGCGCCTATTCGGTCTGGCCCTTCTCGGCCTGCCTGGAGGCGGCGCAGGCCGGCGGGAACCTGCCCGGCCCCTATGATTTCCGGGCCTACCGCGCGCGGACCTATTCGGTGGCGACCAACAAGCCGCCCTTCGCGCCCTATCGCGGCGTGGCGCGGCCCGGCGTGTGCTTCGCCATCGAGCTGACCATCGATGCCATTGCCCGCGCCGTCGGGCGGGAGCCGGCGGATGTGCGGGCCGAGAATCTGGTGCAGGCGGCGCAGATGCCCTACACCAACGTCACCAACAAGCATTACGATTCCGGCGATTATCCCGGCAGCCTGGCCAAGGCGCGGGAGATGATCGCGCTGGACGCCATCCGCGAACGCCAGAAGGGGCGGGAGCCGGACGGCCGGCGCATCGGCGTCGGCTTCGCCACCTATACCGAGCAGTCGGCGCATGGCACCAAGGTGTTCGCCGCCTGGGGGCTGCCGCTGGTGCCGGGTTTCGAGCAGGCGACGGTGAAGCTGCTGGCCGACGGCACGCTGGAGGTCCGTGCTGGCATCCACACCATCGGGCAGGGGCTGGAAACCACGCTGGCGCAGGTTGCCAACCAGGCGCTCGGCATCCCGCTGATGGATATCGCGGTGAAGCTGGGCGATACCGCCAGCACGCCCTATTCGACCGGCGCCTATGCCTCGCGCGGCATTGTCATGGCAGGCGGCGCCGTTTCCAAGTCAGCGACCGAGCTGGCCGGGCGGGTCAAGCGGCTGGCCGCCCATCTGCTGCAATGCAAGCCGGAGGATGTGGCGTTCCGCGCTGGCCGCATCCATGCCGGCGAGGCCAGCCTGTCCTTCGCCGATGTCGGCAAGGCCTGGTATCTGAGGCCCGAGACGCTACCGGACGATATCGACACCAACGGGCTGGAGGTCACGCAGGGTTACAAGCCGGATGTCGATAGCGGCGTGTTCTCCTATGCCACGCATGCGGCGCTGGTAGCCGTCGATGCCGATACCGGCATGGTGGAAATTCTGGATTACGTCATCGTCGAGGATTGCGGCCAGATGGTGAACCCGATGATCGTCGAGGGCCAGGCCTATGGCGGGGCGGCGCAGGGCATCGGCACGGCGCTGTTCGAGGAAAGCCCCTACGATTCCGCTGGTCAGCCGCTGGCCTCGACGCTGATCGATTATCTGCTGCCCGGCCCGACCGAGCTGCCCGGCTTCCGCATCGGCCATATGGAGACGCTGTCGCCCTATTCCGCGCATGGCATCAAGGGCGTGGGCGAGGGCGGGGCCATCGCGCCCGCCGGGGCCATCGTGAACGCGATTAACGATGCGCTGCAGGAGCTGGGGGCCGAAATCGGCCAGATACCGGCCACGCCGGAACGCATCCTCGACGCCATCTTCGCCGCGCAAACCAAGCAGGCCGCCGAATGAAACCCGCTGCCTTCGACTATACCAAGCCCGCCGATCTCGCTGACGCCCTCAGCGCCCTGTCGGACGAGGCGAAGCCCATCGCCGGTGGCCAGTCGCTGACGCCGATGCTGAATCTGCGCCTCGCGCGGCCGGCGTCGCTGGTCGATATCCGCCGCCAGCCGGATTTGCTGGCTGTGTCCGAGACTCCCGACGCCATCCGCTATGGCGCGGCCCTGCCGCATGCCGCTTTCGAGGATGGGGCGGTGCCCGATGCCACCAAGGGCATGCTTTGTCATGTTGCTGGTGGCATTGCCTATCGGGCTGTGCGCAATCGCGGCACCATCGGCGGCAGCCTCGCACATGCCGATCCGGCGGCGGACTGGGTGTCCTCTCTGATGGCGCTGGATGCGCGGGTGATCGTGCGGGGGAAGGCGGGCGAGACCGCCTGGCCGGTCGAGCGCTTCATGCTGGGCGGCTTCACGACCGTCCTGCAGCCGGGCGAGCTTATTACCGGCGTGTCGGTGCCGCGCCTGTCTGCCACGGCGCGCTGGGGCTATTACAAGATCTGCCGCAAGACGGGTGAATTCGCCAAGGCCATCGGCGCGGTGGTCAGCGACCCGGATCGCGGCGTGTTCCGTCTGGTCTGCGGCGCGGTCGAAGTCACTCCTCTGCTGCTGGAGGCGCGCGATGCCGATGCCGCCGCCGCTGAGATCGATGAGCGCCTGTCGGACCGGCCACCTTCGGCGCGGCAGCTGCACAGGATTGCTGTCCGCCGCGCCCTCGAAGTCCTTGGGGAGGCTCAATAAATGACCGCGCATCCTATCGAGCTGACCGTCAATGGCCGCAAGGTCAGCGGACAGGCGGAACCGCGCACCCATCTGGCGGATTTCCTGCGCGGGGAACTTGGCCTGACCGGCACGCATCTGGGGTGCGAGCAGGGTGTGTGCGGCGCCTGCACCGTGCTGGTCGATGGCATGCCGCAGCGCTCCTGCCTGACCTTCGCCGTCTCCTGCCAGGGCGATGACATCTGCACCGTGGAAGGCTTCGACAGCGATCCGGTGATGGCGGAACTGCGCGAGGCCTTCGCCGCGCATCATGCGTTGCAGTGCGGCTATTGCACGCCGGGCATGCTGGTGACGGCACGCGACATCGTCACCCGGCTGGGCGATGTGGATGAGGAGACGATCCGGCGGGAACTGTCGGGGAATATCTGCCGCTGTACCGGCTATGTCGGCATCGTCGGGGCGATACGGCAGGTGGCGAAGGGCCGCCAGCCGCAGCCGCAGAACTGGTCCTTCGAGGCGCGCGCGGAAACGGCTGCCGCTTCTGTTGCTGTCGAGTCAGCGCCAGTTGCGCCGGCAGCCGCACCGATGGATTTCAGCACCTCTGGCGACGGGTTCTCCGTTCTGACGCAGCAGCTGACGGTGCCGGCGCCTGCCGATCAGGTCTGGGCGGCGCTGGGTGACATCCGCCGCATGGCCGCCTGCCTGCCCGGCGCATCAGTCGATACGGTGGAAGGCGGCCGCGTGACCGGTTCGCTGACTGTCAGCTTCGGGCCGATCAAGGCCAGCTTCGCCGGCGAGGGCGAGGTCGCCCGCGACGACTCATCCCGCACCGGTACGGTGAAGGGCAGGGGGCGCGACGCCAAAGGCGGTTCCTCGGCCGCGGGTGAGATCGCCTACACGGTGCTGGCGGAGGGCGAGGGCACGCGCATCGATGTCACGGTGCGCTACAAGCTGACCGGCCCGCTGGCGCAGTTCGGCCGCTCCGCGCTTGTCACCGACTTCGCGCGGCGCATGACCGAGACTTTCGCCGCTAACCTTACCGCCATGCTGACCGGCGGCGAGGCTCAGGCACCCGCAAAGGCGGAGCTGAACCTCGCCAGCCTGATCTGGCAGGTGTTGCGTGACCGACTGCGCCGTCTGTTTGGCGGTTAGGCGGCCTTAGCCGCCTGAATCGCCTGCCATACCCGGAACGGCGTTGCCGGCATGTCAATGTGCCTGATCCCGTAGGGCGACAGCGCATCGACGATGGCGTTCATGATTGACGGCATGGAGCCGGCACAGCCAGCCTCGCCGCAGCCCTTCGCACCCAGCGGGTTCGTCGTCGCCGGCACCGAATGATAGGCCTGCACGATGTCCGGCATATTGTCCGCGCGCGGCATGGCGTAATCCATGAAGGAGCCGTTCAGCAACTGACCGCCCTCGTCATAGATCGTGGTTTCCATCAGGATTTGGCCGAGCCCCTGCGCCACGCCGCCATGCACCTGGCCTTCGACCAGCATGGGGTTCACGACATTGCCGAAATCGTTGATGGCGGTGTATTTCACCACCTCAACCACGCCGGTTTCCGGGTCGATCTCGACTTCCGCGACATGGCAGCCATTGGGGAAGGCGGACGGGGCCGCATCGTAGATGTGGCTGACATCCAGACTGTCCGGCGCGCCACCCAGCGGGATTTCCTTGCGCTGCAGCCTGCCGGACAGCTCCATGATCGAGACGGAGCGGTCGGTGCCGGCGATGGTGAAGCGGCCATCGGCGAATTCGATATCCGCGGGGGCGGCCTCCAGCGCTGCCGCAGCGATCTCGCGGCCCTTCTCGATCACCTTGTCGGCGGCTTCCAGAATGGCGGCGCCGCTGGCCATCAGCGACTTGGAACCGCCGGTGCCGCCGCCGGCGATCAGCTGGTCACTGTCGCCCTGCAGCAGGCCGATCTTCTCGAACGGGATGCCCAGCTTCTGCGCCAGCACCTGCGCGAAGGGCGTGGCGTGGCCCTGGCCGTAATCCATGGTGCCGGTGATGATGGTGACACCGCCATCGGCCTCGAAGCGGATGCCCCCCATCTCCTTGGCCGGCGGGGCGGTGACTTCCAGATAGTCGCCGATGCCGATGCCGCGCAGCTTGCCGCGCTTTTCCGACTCGGCCTTGCGGGCGGCGAAGCCCTGCCAGTCGGAGACTTCCAGCGCCTTGTCGAGCAGCGCGGTGAACTCGCCGCTGTCATAGCTGTTCCCGGAAGCCGCCTGATAGGGCATCTCCTCCGGCTGGATATGGTTCAGCCGGCGGAGATCCAGCTTGTCCAGCCCCATCTCCGCGGCGGCGGTGTCGATCAGCCGTTCGACGAAATAGTTGGATTCCGGGCGGCCGGCACCGCGATAGGCGCCGATCGGCGTGGTGTTGGTCAGTACGCAGCGGCTGTTCACCTCGATCAGCGGGAATTTGTACAGGCTGACCGAATTCTTCACGATGTTCATGCTGCCCGGCAGCGGCCCGACCGAGGAGATATAGGCGCCGAGATTGGCCGCCACATCGATCTTCAGCGCCAGGAACCGGCCTTCCTTGTCCAGCGCCAGCGCCGCCGTCACCTGATGGTCGCGGCCATGCTGGTCCGACAGGAAGCTCTCGGAGCGGTCAGCGGTCCATTTCACCGGCCGGCCCAGTTCGCGCGCAGCGTACAGCACGCAGGGATATTCCGGATAGGCCGCCGCCTTCATGCCGAAGGAGCCGCCGACATTGCCAGTCAGGATACGCAGCTTCTCCGGTTCGACCTTCAGGATGTCGCGGGCGATCTGGTTGCGCAGAGGGAAGGCGCCCTGGCTGCCGGCATGCAGCGTCCATTTGCCGGCATCGGCATCGTATTCGGCGAGGGCTGAGCGCGGCTCCATCGCATTCACCACGACGCGCGTGTTCGCCATGTCCATGCGCACGACATGAGCTGCCGAGGCGAAGGCAGCCTCCACCTTGGCGCTGTCGCCATACTGGAAGTCCAGCGCCAGATTACCCGGCACTTCGTCATAGAGAACGGGTGCACCGGCCTCCAGCGCCGCTTTGGCGTCCGTCACCACCGGCAGCGGGTCTATATCGACATAGACGGCTTCCGCCGCGTCGCGCGCCTGGGCCGGTGTCTCCGCCACCACGAAGGCGACCGGATCGCCCAGATAGCGCACCTTGTCCATGGCCAGTGCCGGGCGCGGCGTCTGTTTGATGCCGCCGCCATCGCGCGAGGGGATGCTCACCAGGCATTTCAGCCCACCGAAGCCGGCGGCTTCCAGATCCTTGCCGGTATAGATGCCCAGCACGCCCGGCATGCTGCGGGCTTCTTCGGTATCGATGGACAGGATGGTGCCATGCGCGTGCTGGCTGCGCACCATAATGGCATAGGCCTGGCCGGGCAGGCGGATATCGTCGCTGTAGCGGCCCTCGCCGCGCAGCAGCTTCGGGTCTTCCTTGCGCTTCACGGAATGGCCGATGGCCACATCGTCCTGTCGGGTGCCGAGAGGCAGGTTCATGGTCCGTCTTCTCCCGATGGGGTTCTTCGATTTGGCGGCATGATAGACCGACAGGCCGGTCTTTCGTCACCCGCTAATGACGCCGCGCCGCATTGCATGGAACAGGAAGCTCTGGGCATGGAACAGGAAGCTGGTTCTCAATTGCCCAGCCGCAAGGCCTTGACCCGGTTCGGCTTCGCCCTGGCGGTGTCCCAGCCCTCCACCGTTTCGGCCATCAGCAGCGAATTCAGGATGGCTTCCTCCGTCGCCTCGATGGCGGCGAGGAAGAGGGGAGAAATCTTGTCGTTCGGCAGGTCGAGGATCGGGCTGGCGGCGGCGCGGCGGTCTGGGGTGCGGCGCACCGCCTCTGCCGTGGAGAAGGCGATGGCATAGTCACCGGACCCGTTGCTGAGCGCCGCCCCGGTGCGGGCCAACCCGCCATGGCAGCGCATCGCCAGACGTCGCAGATTGCGGTCGGACAGCGGTGCATCGGTTGCCAGGATCATCATGATCGAGCCGTCAACATCGGCCTGCAGGGTTTTGAAATTCTTGACACTCTGCCCATCGAGTCGCAGATCGCCGCCATAGTTCGACTGCACCAGAACACCGACCGTGTAGCCGCCATCCTTGCCGGACAGCACGCGCGAGCTGGTGCCGATGCCGCCCTTGTGACCGAACGCGACAGTGCCCGCACCGGCACCCACGGCACCCTCGGCGACCGGGCCGTCCGAGGCGCTCTCAATGGCGTTTATCATCTGTTCCACGGTAGGGAAGGGCTGGCGGATATCGTTCAGCCGGCTGTCATTGGTCTCCCCCACCATGGCATTCAGCGAGGCAACACGCTCATTGCCCTTCTGTGCCAGGGTCCAGCGGTTCACCGCTTCGATGGCGCGGCCGACCGCCAGCGTGTTGGTCAGCAGGATCGGCGTCTCGATCTCGCCGAGCTCGACCAGCTGTGTGGCGCCAGCCAGCTTGCCGTAGCCATTGAACACGGCGAGGCCCGCCGGCACCTTGTCCTGAAACGGATTGCCGCCATGCGGCAGGATCGCCGTCACGCCGGTGCGGATGCGCTCGCCCTCGCGCACCGTCACATGGCCGACGCGCACACCGGCGACGTCGGTGATGGCGTTCAGCGGACCAGTCGGCAGCGTGCCGGGGGCTATGCCGAGATCGCGGGCGCGGCGCGGATGGGTCATCGTCAGGGGTCTCCCGTAAAAGGCGGGAAACCATCGGTCAGGATCGGGCAAAAGAAAAGGGGGCTTTGCCCCCTTTGGTCTGTCCATGCCTGAAAGGCTCAGGCGCTTTTCAGGATGGCCGCAATCTCGTCCTTCAGGGCGAGGCGCTTCTTGCGCATTTCTTCCTCGACATCCTCGGAGACCGGCTCGATGCGTTCCTGCATGCGATGGATGGCACGGTTCACCTCATGATACTCATCGCTGAGACGTGCAAAATGCGCGCTTTCCTGCTTCAGCGTATGCATCTTCTCCTTGTATTCCGGGAATTCCTCGGCGAGTTCGTGCGGAACGTGAGACATTCATGACTCCAGGCATTTCGTTTGGCCATTACTGGCGACGGAACCAGCCTAGCGACCGCCGGATGCGGCACCATGATCTATGTCAAACGGCAGGATCAAACCTCGGGAAACGCGATCTGTCGCGCAAAGTCCCGGAACACGGGCCGGGCGAACAGATAGCCCTGGAAATGGCGGACGCCCATCTCCCGCAGCGTCGCATATTCCTCCGGCGTCTCGATGCCTTCGGCGATGACCATGATGTCCAGTTCGCGGCAGACCGTCAGGATGCCGGCAACGATGGAGCGGCGCACCCGGTCGCTGTCGATGTTGCGGGTCAGCGCCATGTCCAGCTTGATGATGTCGGGCTGGAAGTCGGCCAGCAGATTCAGGCCGGAATAGCCAGCGCCGAAATCGTCAATCGCGGTCAGCAGGCCGAATTCCTTGTAGGCGCGGATGATGGCGACCAGCCTGTCATGCTCGACGACCCGTTCACCTTCCGTGACCTCGAAGATGATGCGGTCAAGCGGCAGGCCGACTTTCCGTGCGGTCTCCACAGTCATGCGGATGCAGGCCTTGGGTTCATAGACAGCGTTCGGCAGGAAGTTGATCGACAGGCGCTGCTTCGCCCCCAGGCCCAGCTGGGCGGCCAGCTCAATGGCCTTCACCCGGCATTGCTGGTCGAACCAGTAGCGGTTCTTCTCGGTGACCTTGCCCAGGATTTTCCCTGCCGGTTCGCCATTCACGCCGCGCACCAGCGCCTCATGCGCATAGATTTCCTCCTGGCCGGCATCAAGGATCGGCTGAAAGGCCATGGTGAAATCGAACGAATCTTCGGGCTGCGTTTTGCAGCCCTGGCAACCGGTTGACATGATTATCCGTGAATTATCCAAAGTTTTATAACATTTAAAAAGTGATCCGAGCGGATTCAACCCTTCATGAGCCTGAAGGAGTTAAACCTGCCCGGACCGGGAAGAGCGACAGTAATCAGGCGCGGCGCAGGTTGTTCAGGAAGCTCGCGATACCCTGCTCCAGCTTGCCGACCTCGTCGCGCAGGCCCGATGCGACATCCTGCATGCCCATCGAGACCGCATTGGTGCGGCTGGCCGAAGATTGCAGGTGCTGAATATTGGCCGCCGTGTTGGAGACACTTTGCGCCACCTTCTGTGCCGCACCGGAAATCTCGCTGGTCGCTGCGCTCTGCTCATGCACGGCGGAAGCGATGGTGGAGGTCACACCGTCGATGTTGGAGACAGCACCGGTAACCTGACCGATAGCCTGCACGGCCAGGCGCGTCGCTTCCTGGATTTCACCGATCTGCTTGCGGATATTGTCGGTGGCCTCGCCAGTCTGGTTGGCCAGCGATTTCACTTCCGAGGCCACAACAGCAAAGCCCTTGCCAGCTTCGCCAGCCCGTGCCGCCTCGATGGTGGCATTCAGTGCCAGGAGGTTGGTCTGTTCAGCGATTTCCTGGATCAGTACCAGCACCGCACCGATCTGTTCGGCACTCTGCGCCAGATCCTCGACGGTCTTGCTGGCCGTCCGGGCATCCTGGCCGGCGGAGTCTGTCAGCTGGGTTGCCTGGTTTACCTGCCGGCTGATCTCACTGATCGAGGCGCTCAGCTCTTCCGAGGCCGTGGCCACGCTTTGCACGCCATTCGCGGCTTCCTCGGCCGATCCTGCGGCCTCGTCGGTCTCGCTCTGCGTCGAGGCGGCGGTTTCCGCCAGACGGTCGGACTCGGCCCGGGCCTTTTCGGAAGCCTGCTTCAGATTGGCCGCGATCCGCCCGACGCCCTGCTCGAACTCGCTGGCGATCTTCATCAGTTCGGCCCGGCGCTGTTCTGCCGTTGCCGCCTGGTCACGCTCCCGCGCAAGCGACAGGCGTTCGGTTTCGGCCTGCGCCTCCTGAGCAGCATTGACGGCGCTTTCCGAGGTGAACAGTGCCTTCACCAGATTGCTGGTCAGCCAGATCAGCACGCCGGTTTCCAGCACGACGATGACGGCGTGCAGGATGACGCGGACGAGGCTGCCGCCATCCGGGAAGACCGCGGCGGGAAGGGCGAAGTTCAGCACCAGATGATGCACGGCGACCACGCCCGCCGTCAGCAGGATGGTCGGCCAGCAGCAGAAGCCGGCAATGATAGCGAGGCCGGCGAAATAATACATGTGCAGGTCGATCTGCCAGGGATGGCCGGCGAAGGCATAGACAAAGGCCGAGACGATGATGACAAGCGCCACGCCGATGGTGTAGCGCGCACTGGCACCGCTGAGGTCGCGGATCGAGGCCAGCGTGGCGATAAGGGCCGCGCCAGCAATGATGATGCTGGCGGTCACGGTGTTGGCCAGCCCGACGCCATAGCCGACGGCAAGCATCAGGGGAAGGTGGACCCAGAGCAGGATCAGGGAGAACTTCGCCATGTTGCGACGAAGCGCGATCAAATCGTTCATGATCTTTGTTTCCTAAAGGTTACAGCCGCGTGCACCGTCGGCGTTAAGAACCAGCAAGGCACCGTTGGCGAGAAGCGAACGGGGTGTATCGGAAGGGGCCGCCAGCATGGTGTTTCCATTCAGGTAGGAAACCGGCAGCCAGCCGGCCTGCGATACGCGCAACAGCATGTCTTCCCGTTCCGTCCCCGGGGGAAAAAACACGGCAACGGACGCGCCTTCCGTCGGCGCCAGTGCCATCCAGGCGATGGCGACCGTGCCGAGCAAAGCGAGACCCAGAGCAGGAAGGAAGTTTTTCATCTGTGCATACATACTTGCTGCCTGATACGCCGGACGCGTTGATTTGGATCAACGCGTCCCTGAGCGGCAGAGTATGGCAGTGGGGTGCTAAGAAAGACTTAATGAAGTAAGTTCTTAAAATGCCAGTCTTCAGGAGGGCAGCGACAGGGTCGCCTGGCCATAGGTCAGGGTTTCCGTTGCCAGATCGAAGCGCATCAGATCCTCGCCGATGATGACTGGTCCGCCATAGTCGGCACGGACCTCGGCCAGCAGCGCCTCGCGGTCACAGGCGGGCGGGACGAAATGCGTCAGCGCCAGACGTTTCGCGCCAGCGCGCTGCGCCATCTTGCCAACCTCGGTGGACAGTGTGTGGTAGGCGCCGACATTCGCCACCGTCTCGGCGGAGCGCACACCCGCGATCACCGGCATCTCGCGATGGATGAACACCTCGTTCACCAGCAGGTCGGCGCCCTTCGCCTGTTCCTCCAGCGCAGGGCAGGGGCGGGTATCACCGGACAGCACCAGCTTCCTGCCGCCGCTCTCGAACGCGAAGCCGAAGGCATGTTCGACCGGCCGGTGATCGACCGCGAAGCCGGTAGCCCGCAAGCTGCCGAAGCGTTCCGTCCAGCCATCCGATATTTCCGTGACCTCGACCTCAAGCCCGATGGTGGATGGCCTTGCCTCATGGGCGATGCGCTGCCGGCGCTCCGGCTCCCACAGCGCCATCAGCCCCTCGACATAGCGCCGCGTCCCCTTCGGTCCGAAGATGCGCTGAGGGCGCTCGCGCCCCTGATGCCAGGAGGAGATGATGAGCTGGTAGAGATCGACCAGATGGTCGGAATGGAGATGCGTCAGCAGTACCGCATCCAGCAGCTTGCCAGGGCAGCCTGCGGCTACCAGACGCTGGGTAACGCCGGAACCGCAATCGACCAGCACGGCCGCGTCCGGCGTCCGGATCAGCTGCGCCGGTCCGTAGCGTTCCAGACTGACAACCGGGCATCCGGTGCCGAGAAGGGTAAGCTGCATGGGGTTCCTCCAGGAATTTTTCGGCATTGTTCGGGGAAAGCCGTGGCTCGACAAGCCGGTTTCTTGGCGCGGTTCGCGCGTGTAGCCTTTGCCAGGCCTAGAGAGGGAGGGATATCCATGCCGGTTGGTTTCAGGTGGGTGAAGAATCATGTCCGTGCGGACCGCGCGCTGGTCGAGCGTTTTGCTGCGGTGCCGGTCGCCATCGTCAGCGACAATATGAACCGCATGTTCGCCGGCGGTGCCGATCTCAGGCCAATGCACGCCTGTGAAGGGGGCAGCGGCGGGCTGGTCGGCACGGCGCTGACGGTGCTGACACGGCCGGGGGATAATCTGGTGATCCACAAGGCCATTGATGTCGCGGAACCGGGCGATGTGATCGTCGTCGATGCCGGCGGAGATACCACCAGCGCCGTGGTCGGCGAACTGATTGCCCGCCACGCGCAGGTCCGCGGTGTCGCCGGTTTCGTCATTAATGGGGCGATCCGCGATCTAGACGCCTTCCGCGCCGGCAGCTTCCCGATCTTCGCCACCGGCGTCACCCATCGCGGCCCGTACAAGGACGGGCCGGGGGAGATCGGCGTTCCGCTCAGCATCGGCGGCATGGTGGTTCACTCCGGCGATATCGTCATTGGCGATGCCGATGGCGTACTGGCGGTGCCGCGAGCCGAGGCCGGGTCGATCATCGGATTGGCCGAGGCACAGCAGGCGAAGGAGGCGGAAATCCTGCGCCAGATCGAGGCTGGCACCTGGGACCGGCGCTGGGTGGACGAGATGCTGAAAGCCCGTGGGTTCACCGAGGAGTGATTCACCGAGCAGCGAGCCGGCGCCGTGTCGCATCCGGGCGCTTTCTTGTCCTCTTCTTTGATGGCATTGCGGATGAGAAGGTGACTTCTGCCAGATGCGACTTACTCTCACACTTACCCGACGATGTGACCCGATCGCCGAGAGGTATTTGCTTTGCCCGGATATGTGACGCACAGACTAGCCGCCCCGATAGTGGCAACAGCTTTCCTGTGGCTGGCAATGCCGCAGGTTCTCGCCCAGGACGCCATCGTCACGACGGCAAGTGTGACGGTGGAGCCTATTGTCGAGACGGTACCGCTGACCGGCACGGTGACGGCGCCCAGGCATTCGGCCCTGTCGGTCGCAGTGGCCGGGCTGGTGACCGCGGTGCATGCCGATATCGGCGACCGCGTCGAAGCCGGCGCTGTGTTGCTGGAGATGGATACCGAACTGGAACATCTGACACTGGATCGTCTTGCCGCGGCGACGCGGGCGGCAAGGGCGGCCTATGACGAGGCGCGCCGTCAGCTGCGTGTCGGCGAGGCGCTGGTCCAGCGTCGGGGCATCCCGGAGAACGTGGTTGAGGCCCGCGCCGCTGCTGTGCGGATTGCGAAGGCCGAGATGGAGCGCCTGCAGGCGGAAGAAGCCTTCCAGCTGGCACGCCTTGCCCGGCACCGGCTGGTCGCCCCCTATGCCGGAATCGTGTCGCGCCGCATGGCGAATGTCGGCGAATGGCTGACCCCCGGCACGGCCGTGCTGGAAATGGTCGATGCCGGGCGATTGTTCCTGGATGTGCGGGTGCCGCAGGAGGTTTTCCCGCGCATCGCCCCAGACATGCAGGCAACGGTTCGTTTCGATGCCCTGCCGGATCAGGATATCGCGGGCAGTGTCCAGGCTCTCATCCCGGTCAGCGATCCGGAAAGCCGTACCGCCATCATGCGTGTCGCCTTCGACGCGGGCAGCCACCGCGTGGTTCCGGGCATGTCCGCGCAGGCCATTCTCCGGCTCGACACCGGCACCCGGGACATCATCGTTCCGCGTGACGCTCTGGTCCGCTTTCCAGACGGGCGGGTGGCGGTCTGGATCGTCGAGCGTACGAATGGCGAGATCCGCGTTTCCGAACGGCTGATCAGGCCGGGCATCACGGTGAATGGCAGTATTCAGGTGCTCTCCGGGCTGGAGGCCGGGATGGAGATTGTCACCCGCGGCAATGAGTCCCTGCGACAGGGACAGGCCGTCACGATCCGTTCCGACAGCTGACCGGGGGAGGCATCGTGTTCGAAGCCATCATTCGCCGTGGCACGCTGATGACGGTCACGGTCCTGGTGCTCGGCGTGCTGGGCGTCGTCGCCGCGACGCGCATACCGGTGCAGATGATCCCCGATCTCGATGTGCGTACCATCTCGGTGCGGACGGACTGGCCGGGGGCGACGCCGCAGGATATCGAGAAGGAAATCCTGATCGAGCAGGAACAGTATCTGCGCAGCATTCCCAGCCTGGAACGGCTGGTCGCGACGGCCAGCACCGGCGAGGCGGAGATCGAGCTGGAATTCGCCTTCGACGTGGATATCACCGAGAAGCTGATCCAGGTGAACAACGCGCTGAGCCAGGTGCCGTCCTATCCGGAGAATGTCGATCAGCCGCGCATCTACGCCACCTCCTTCTCCGCCAATTCCTTCATGTTTTTCAATGTCACGCCGCTGCCGGGCAATCCGCGCGGCCTGAACATGATCATGATGGAGGATTTCCTCGACGATACCGTGCGCCCGCGCATGGAGGCGGTGACGGGGGTGTCGCGCGTCAATGTCTATGGCGGTGCTGAACGCCAGGTGCAGATATTGCTCGACCCGGCGCGCCTTGCCGAACGTGACCTGACCGTCCTGGATGTCCGGGAGGCACTGGCGCAGCGCAACAGGGACACATCCGGCGGCGAGCTGGAAAGCGGGAAACGGCGCTTTCTGCTGCGCACCATAGGGCGGTTCGACGATCTGGAAGCGCTCGGCGACCTCATTGTCGTGCGGCGCGGCGATGCGCTGGTCCGGCTGAAGGATCTGGGCGAGATCAGGCTGGGCCATGCCAAGCAGCGCACCGAATCCTTCGTGAACGGGCAACCGGTGGTCAGCCTGTCGGTGCGGCGCGAGAGCGGCTCCAATGTCATCGACATCAAGCGCGCAATGCTGGAAACCATCGACGAGGTGAATACGGAGGTACTGCGTCCCGCCGGCATGCAGATGACGCTGCTGTCCGACGATGTGCGCTATGTCGAGGCATCGGTGCGCAATGTCTGGATCAATCTGGGCATCGGCGCCGTGCTGGCGACTGCCGTCATGTTCCTGTTCCTGCGGTCCGGCAAGGCAACGCTGGTCGGTGTCATGGGCATCCCGCTCTGTACGGTCGCCGCCTTCCTGGGCCTGCTGCTGGCCGGCCGCACGGTCAATGTGATCTCCCTTGCCGGTGTCGCCTTTGCCATCGGCATGACCCTCGACAACAGCATCGTCGTGCTGGAAAGCATCGACCTCCACCGCCGCAAGGGGCTGGACCGCATGCGGGCGGCCGTCGAAGGCGTCCGCAAGGTCTGGCCGGCGGTCGTTGCCTCCACCCTGACGACGATTCTGGTGTTTGTGCCGATCCTGTTCATCGAGGAGGAGGCCGGGCAGATCTATTCCGACATCGCCATCGCCATCTCCGCCTCGATTCTGGCTTCCATGCTTGTCGCGGTCACGCTGGTGCCGACCGCAGCGGCGCGTATCGATTTCATCGGCGCCGCGCCGGGCGGCAAAGCGGGAAAGGACGGTCCGGACCGGAAGAAGCTGGACGAGCGTATCGCCGACGGCGTTCAGGCGCTGATCGCCACGCCCGCCCGAAGGCTGGGCTGCCTTGCCGGTACGGTGGGGCTATGCGCTTTCGTGATCGTCGGGCTGACGCCGGCGGCGGAATATCTTCCCGAAGGCGAGGAGCCCAAGACCTTCGCGGTGATGAATGCGCCGCCGGGCTATAACCTGTCCGCCATGTCGGAGATCGGCCGGGAGCTGGAGGCCTATTTCCTGCCCTTCGTGGATGATGACCCGGCGCGGTTCGCGGCGGGCGAGGTGCTGGTACCGGCGATGCGCTACATCAACATGCGGATCGAGGCGCAGCAGATCCGCATCATCGCCGAGAGCGTCGATCCGGCGCAGATCGATGCGCTGAGCGAGGCCATTGCCAGAAAGTATCGCGAATATCCGGGTATGCGCGCCTTCGCCACGCAAGGCTCGATCATCACCAGCAATGATGGCGGCACGCGCAGCATCAATCTGGATATCTCAGGGCCGTCACTGCAGGCGGTGTATGAGGTGGCGCTGACCGCCTATCGCCGCGCCGGGGAGATATTCGACAATCCGCGCATTCAGGCGCAGCCGGCCACCCTGTCACTGTCGCAGCCGCTGATCGAGGTTCGCCCGGACTGGCGGCGCGCGGCCGAGCTGGGGCTGAACGGGCAGGATATCGGCTTCATGGTCTCGGCGCTGACCGATGGCGCCTATGTCGGCGAGTTCTTCCAGGATGACGACAAGATAGACATCTATTTCTACAGCGGGGAAGGGCAGCGCGTGCCGCTGGACGGGATCGGGACTTTGCCGATCCGGACCCCGCAAGGCGCTGTCGTGCCGCTGTCTTCCGTGGCGCGGATCGTGGAGACCGTCGATACCAACATCATCCGCCGGCTGAACGGACGCCGCACTGTCACCCTGAACGTGATTCCGCCCGATGATGTGCCGCTGGAATCCGGCGTGGCGCTGGTCCGCCAGGAACTGGTGCAGCATCTGCGCGACAGCGGCGCGGTACCGGCTGACATCCGCATCGATATCTCCGGCGCCAGCGACCAGCTTGCCGCCACGCAGGAGGCGTTGTCCGGCAATTATGTCGTGGCCATCGTCATCGTCTATCTGCTGCTGGTCGCCATTTTCACCCACTGGGGGTATCCGCTGCTGATCATGGCGACGATTCCGCTGGGCATTGCCGGCGGTATCGTCGGGCTGTGGTTGATGAATGTCGTGGGGGGATGGTTGCCCAGCGTTGGCTTGGCCGAAATCCGCCAGCCCTTCGACATGATCTCGATGCTGGGCTTCCTGATCCTGATGGGAACGGTGGTGAACAACCCGATCCTGATCGTGCATCAGGCGATGGAGCTGATCCGCAGGGAAGGGCGCGGGATCAGGGACGCCATCCGGGAGGCTGTCGCGTCGCGCCTGCGGCCGATCGCCATGTCAACCATCACCACGATCTGCGGGCTGGCGCCGCTTGTGCTGCTGCCGGGTGAGGGGACCGAACTCTACCGGGGAGTCGGCGCCATTGTGCTGTTCGGTATCCTGGGCGCGACCATCGTGACGCTGACTTTCCTGCCCTGCCTGATGGTGTTCGTGCTGGGCTGGGGGGAACGGCGCAAGGCCTCAGCGGTCGGGTAATCGCTTCGGCTTGGAATCCGGCCCGCCCAGATACCAGGCGCAGCCCAGTGCCAGGCACAGGGCGATAAATCCAAAGGCGAGGCGGTAGGCATCCTCCGTGTAGCCGGCGCTGGTATTGGGGAAGGCATTCACGATGGCGCCGGTCGCCACCGGCAGGAAGGCGCAGCCGAACACCTGCGCCAGGTTCACCGTGGTGATGCCGCGCCCGGCCAGATGGTCCGGGAACAGGCTGCGGCCATGCGCGACGATGACCAGCGAGTAGGTGGTCACGAAGCACAGCAGTACCAGCAGGGAGATGGCGAGCCAGGCCGGTGGGGATTTCAGCAAGGCCAGCGCAAGCAGCACGGCGATGGTGCCGGCGGACCCCGCCGCGACCAGCCATTTGCGCGTGTTGAAGACCCGGTCGAGCGGCCCGAAACTCAGGATGCCGGCAATCTGCGCCGCCCCCATTGCCAGCAGCACATTGCCGCGTCCCACCGCATCCAGCCCGTGGATATCGTGCAGGTAGGGACCGCCCCACAGGCCCAGTACCGTCGACTGGCTGGCATAGGCGAAGGTATGGACGGCGAGGATGCGGCTGAGATGCGGCGTCTTCCAGACCGCCATCAGCCCACGCATGATATCGCCAAGCCCGTCCTTGCTGGGCGGCGGGGCCGGGCGGCCCGGCGGATCGTCGCGCACCAGCAGGTAGAACACTGCGCCGGTAAGGCCAGTGACGATGGCCGTGCCAGCGAAGGTCCAGCGCCAGCCAAACAGGTCTGCGGAGGCGGCAAGCGGCGTGGCGGCCAGCAGCGTACCGATCTGGCTCAGCGAGAATACCCAGCTCAGCACCATGCTCAGCCGGTCGCCGCCAAACCAGCGCGAGGACAGCATGACCGCCCCCATGAAGCTGCCGCCGCAGCCTAGGCCCAGCAGCAGGCGGGCGGCCACCAGCTCCTCGCCATTGCGCGCCACGGCATGCAGCAGCGCGCCGGCAACGGCGATGCCGGTCAGCCAGGCAACGGTGCGCCTTGTGCCGATGCGGTCGAACAGGATGCCGACCGGTATCTGCGCCACGAACAGGGCGATGTAGAAGCTGCCATTGGCGAGGCCAAGGATCGCCGGCGACAGCGACATATCCTGGATCAGTTCCGGCGCGATGACGCCCAGCGAGGTGCGGAAGAACTGGCTGACGATGGTGATGACCGCCAGCATGGGCAGCAGCGTCATCGTCGCGCGGACCGGAATGGCGTGCGGGTCGGTCATGAAGGGTTCCGGTCTGCCTGTGCCTGTTGCGCCAATACTCTAGCCATCGGAAGGCCCGATGCGCAGCCCCGGCGTGCGCAGTGCGGCCCTGCGATAAAGTCGGGCCGGAGGATAGGCGCTTGCAGGTGCCAACGCTTCGGGCCGGCGTGTATAGTGACGGCAAAAGCCGCCTGAGAGCGGTGCCAAGGGAGAGAACGGGATGAGCGTTAAAACCGACCAAGTGGTCGGCGTGCTGGGCGGGCTGGGGCCCGAGGCGACGCTGGACTACATGGCGAAGCTGCTGGAGCGCACCACGGCGCTGACTGGCGCCGCGACCGACCAGGAGCATCTGCACCTGCTGGTCGATTGCAATCCCAAGGTGCCGAACCGCAACCGCGCGGTGGCCGGCACCGGCCCGTCTCCCGCTCCGGACCTTGCCGCCATGGCGCGCCGTCTCGATGCCGCCGGGGCCGACCTGCTGGTGATGGCCTGCAACACCGCGCACCACTGGGAGGCCGATATCCGCGCGGCAACCGATCTGCCGTTCCTGTCCATCCTCGATGCCACGCTGGAGGCGCTGCGCCGGCAGGCGCCTGAAGCCCGCACCGTCGGCGTGCTGGCGACCGAGGGTACGCGCGCGGCGCGATTGTACGAGACTTCGCTGGAACGCGCCGGCTATCGGCCTGTCGGCTTCGACGATGCGGCGCAGGCCCGTTTCATGGAATTGCTCTACCGCATCAAGGCGGGCGAGCGCGGCGCTGATATCCGTGCCGCCATGCGCAGCCTCGCCGAGGGACTGGCGGAGCAGGGGGCGGACGCCATCGTCGCCGGCTGTACCGAGGTGCCGCTGGTTCTGGGGCCAGACGATCTTTCGCTGCCCTTCATCGATTCCTCGCTTGCCCTGGCCGATCTCACGGTCAGAATCGCCAAGCGGCTGCAGCCGCTTCCCGCCTTTACCGATAACAAGAAACCGACAGGAAACGCCGCATGAACCTCGCCCGCTTTCCCCGCCACCGCTTCGCCCATCTGCCGACGCCGCTGGAGCCGATGGAGCGGCTGTCGCAGCATCTCGGCGGCCCCAATATGTGGATCAAGCGCGACGACTGTACCGGCCTTGCCTCGGGCGGTAACAAGACGCGCAAGCTGGAATATCTGATGGCCGACGCGCTGGCGCAGGGGGCTGATACCGTCATCACCCAGGGTGCCGTCCAGTCCAATCATGCGCGCCAGACCGCGGCTGCAGCCGCGCGCCTCGGCATGGCCTGCCACATCATCCTGGAACACCGGATTGACGAGGCACCGGGCGAATATCTGAAATCCGGCAATGTCTTCCTTGACCGGCTGTTCGGAGCCTATCTGTCCGACTGCCCCGGCGGCACCGACATGAACGCGGCAATGGCGAAGAAGGCAGAGGAGCTGAAGGCGGCGGGGAAGAAGCCCTACATCATCCCCGGCGGCGGCTCCAACCCGGTCGGTGCGCTGGGCTATGTGAACTGCGCCATCGAGCTGGTGGCGCAGGCGAATGAGATGGGGCTGCGCATCGACCATCTGGTGCATGCGACCGGCAGTGCCGGTACCCAGGCCGGCCTTGTGACCGGGCTGGAGGCGATCCGCTCCGGCATCCCGGTGCTCGGCATCTCGGTGCGCGCGCCGAAGGAAAAGCAGGAAGAGAATGTCTTCGCGCTGGTCGAGAAGACGGCGGCGCATCTGGGCATTCCGGGCGCTGTCGCGCGGCAGTCTGTGAAGGCCAATGCCGACTATGTCGGGCAGGGCTATGGCATCCCGACCGAGAGCATGCTGGAGGCGCTGCGCCTGACCGCCGAGATGGAGGGGATCATCCTGGACCCGGTCTATTCCGGCAAGGGCATGGCCGGGCTGATCGACCTGATCCGCAAGGGCCATTTCAAGAAGGGCGAGAACGTCGTGTTCCTGCACACCGGCGGCTCGGTCGGGCTGTTCGGCTATACCGGCGCCTTCGAGGAAACGCTCTCCAACCGCCCCGGCATCGCCTGAGGCGGTGCGTTACTCATCATCCTGTCATTCCCGGGCTTGTCCCGGGAATCCAGGCTTCAGCTAGCCTTGGCATCGATCCAGCAGGCTGAACCCTGGCCCCCCGCCACAAGTGCGGGGGTGACGGAAGAGTGAAATCCAAACAGTCGTGCTTGGAAACCCGCTAATACCGGATGCGCGGGTCGAGGAAGGCGTAGGACATGTCGATCGCCAGATTGATCAGCACCTTGGTGCCGGCGAAGACCAGGATCAGCCCCTGCACGATGGGATAGTCGCGCTTCAGCACCGCATCGACGGTCAGCCGCCCCAGGCCGGGGATGTTGAACACCGTCTCGGTGATGACGACGCCGCTGATCAGCAGCGCGATACCGATGCCGATAACCGTCACGATGGGTACGGAGGCGTTCTTCAGCGCATGCAGCAGCAGCACGCGCTGTGTCGCCAGCCCCTTGGCGTTGGCGGTGCGGATATAATCCTGCGCCAGCACATCCAGCATGGAGGCGCGGGTGATGCGCGCGATCAGCGCCATGTAGGTGGTGCCCAGCGCCACTGCCGGCAGGATCAGGCTCTGGATGCAGGGCCAAAGCCCCTGCGCCAGCGGCTTGTAGCCCTGCACGGGCAGCCAGCGCAGCTGGATCGAAAACACATAGATCAGCACATAACCGGCCAGGAAGACGGGAATGGCGAAGCCCAGCACGGAGATCACCATGACCAGCCGGTCAATGATGGTGCGGGCCTTCCAGGCGGCCAGCACGCCCAGCGGGATCGCCAGCGTGACGGCGACGAACAGCGTCGCCAGCATCAGCATCAGTGTCGGTTCCAGCCGCTGCGCGATCAGCGTGGTGACCGGCAGGTTGGAGAAGATCGAGACGCCAAGATCTCCCTGCAGAATATCGGAGAGCCAGAGGATGAACTGCTCCCAGATTGGCAGGTCGAGCCCCAGCTTGGCGCGGATCGCCTCGATATCGGCCAGGGTCGCGTCGTCGCCGGCGATCAGCGCCGCGGGATCGCCCGGCGCCAGGCGCAGCAGCATGAACACGAAAACCGCCACGACGGCCATGACGGGAAGGGTGGCGAACAGCCGGCGGAGGAGATAGGCGGTCATCCGGGCATCCAGACGCTTCGGAAACACAAAACCGGGAAAACAGAACCGGTGGCTGCCCCGGGCTTTTCCCTGCAGGCAGCAACCGGAAGGAGAGAAGGGGATCAGCCCTTCTTTTCGATATTCCAGAACACCGTCAGGCCGGTGACCGGAACGATGCCGTCGATCTTGTCGGACCGGTAGGCGAGCGGCTGGGTCCACTGGCCGAAGTTGATGTAGGGCACGACATAGGCCGCGCGCTCCTGGATCTTCTTGGCCATCGCCTTGCGCTCATCCACCGTCTTGGCGAAGGCGAACTCGGCGCGCAGCTTTTCCAGTTCCTCATCACACGGCCAGCCGACATTGGCCTTGTCGCAGCCGGCGCCGATCCAGGTGTTCAGCGCCGGGTTCAGCGAGCCGACACCGGACGAGGTGGTGACGAAGATGTTCCAGCCGCCATCCTCGGGCTTCTCACGCTTGGCCCGGCGGGCAACGACAGAGCCCCAGTCGATGGACACCGCGTTCACGTTCAGCCCCGCCTCGCGCATGCTGGTCAGCAGCACCTGCGCGGCCGGTGTGATGGTGTGGTGGTCGGTGGCGGCCAGCACATAGATCGGCTCGTTGTTGTAGCCGGCGGCCTTCATCAGCTCGAGCGCCTTCTTCGGATTGTAGTCGGCGATCATCTCCTTACCGCTATCGTTCGAATAGGGCGTGCCGCAGGTGATGAAGCTGTAGCACTCGCGGTAATATTTCTCGTTGCCGACGATGGTCTGCAGGAAGTCCAGCTGCTTGACCACGCGGTACATCGCCTGCCGCGCCTCCGGCTTGTCGAACGGCGGATGCAGGTGGTTGATGCGGATCGTGCCCCAGTGGCTGTCCACACTGCCGGTATTGATGACCTTGATGTTGGAATCGCCTTCCAGGATCGGGATGAAATCGACCGAGGGCTGTTCCAGGAAATCGATCTCGCCGGCGATCAGCGCCTGCATGCGGGTCTGCGCATCGGCGATCCACAGCAGCTCGACCTTGTCCACCTTCGGGATTTTCGCGCCGGAGAAGACGGAGGGCTTTTCCTTGCGTGGCACATAGTTCGGGTTCTTCGCATAGACCGTCTTGCTGCCCGGCACCCACTGGTCCTTCAGCATCATGAAGGGGCCGGAGCCGACGGCTTCCGTCACCTGGGCATTGCCCTCGGTCTTGGCGTCCTGCTCCCGCATGATCACCGGCACCATGGTGCCGGTCTTGCCCAGCGTGTCGAGCACCAGCCCGTAGGGCTTGGACAGCGTCATGGTGAAGGTCTTGTCGTCCACCGCTTCCAGCGCGGTGACGTAGCTCATCATGGCGCGGGCCGCCTGGTCCTTGCCGCCCCAGCGCTTCAGCGAGGCGATCACGTCCTTCGTGGTGACCGGGGTACCGTCATGCCATTTCAGCCCGTCGCGCAGGGTGAAGCTGTACTTCAGCCCGTCGTCGCTGATCTTGTAGTCGCCGACCATCTGGGGGTGCGGCACCAGATCCTCGTCCACGCCGAACAGCGTGTCATAGACCAGCATGCCGTGGATGCCGGCGATGGTCTGCGTCGTCCAGTGCGGGTCGAGTGTGCGCACGTCGGCATGCATCGAGGCGCGCAGCACCGATTCCGCCTTGGCGGGAAGGACGGCCACGCCGGCCAGGAGCAGGGCGGAAGCACCGCCCAGCAGAATGCGTTTAAAGGAAGATCGTGTCATCGCCATCCCCTCCGGAATCCCTGTTCAATCGATATTTTGCTTACTTGTCTGTCAATATGACTAATTTACTATGCTGTCCGCAAAACAGGGGCGCAACAAAATAGAACGCTGATCTGCAAATCGGTTCGTTGACCTGCGTTAGCCGCCGGGTTTGCATAAGAAAATTGTCCGCGGCGTCCGCTGCGGTTACGACCCGCCATCCTTAGGAAAGCCAGCCCGTGCCGACAGAAAACCCGCGTATCGCCCTTCTGGGCTTCGCCATCGAATGCAACCGTTTTTCCCCGGTCTCGACGGCGGCGGATTTCGCGGAGGATACCGACATCAGCGGCGAGGAGATCGTCCGCCAGTCACGCTCGGAGAATTCCATCACCCTGCCGGATCTTCCGGGCTTCTTCGCCGAGATGGACCGCACCGGCCCCTGGACGCCGGTGCCGCTGCGCGTCGCGCTGGCGCAGCCGGGCGGACCGGTCGATCAGGCCTATTTCGAGGAATTCATTGCCGACATCCTGGATGGGCTGCGCAAGGCCGGGCCGCTCGACGGCATCTTCATTTCCTCGCACGGTGCGGCGCTGGCGACCGGCAGCGACGATCCGGACGGCGATCTGTTCGAGGCGATCCGCAGCGTTGTCGGCCCGGACCTGCCGATTGCCGCCGTATTCGATCTGCACGCGAATATTTCACGCAAAATGATTGATAATGTGTCGGTTTTTGTTGGCTATCTTAAGAATCCGCACACCGATATCTATGACCGGGGCGTCGAGGCGGCGAAGCATCTGCGCGAGTTGCTGGCCGGCAGCAAAACCGCCATCGAGATGGTGAAGCTGCCGCTGGTGCCGCCTTCCATCGCGCTGCTGACCGCGCCGGGCAATCCCTATGGCGAGATGATCGCCTACGGCCAGGGTAAGGTCGGCGGTGACATCATGAATGTCTCGGTGATGGCCGGCTTCGCCTTCTCCGACTGTCCGAAGAACGGTTTCACGTCCGTGGTGACGGCGCGCAATGGCAATCGCGCGGCGGCGCGTGCGCTGGCGCTGGATATCGCGCAGAAGGTCTGGGCGATGAAGGAGCGCTTCAAGAAGCCGATGACCTCGCTGGAGGACGCGGTGGCACTGGCCGTCGCTGCCGGGGAGGGGAAGCGCGATCCGGTTCTGCTGGCCGATGTCGCCGACAATCCGGGCGGCGGCGGGCGCGGCAACACGATCTATATCCTGAAGGCGCTGGTCGAGGCGGGGGCGAAGGGCGCTGCGCTGGGTGTGTTCTTCGATCCGGCGCTGGCTGCCGAGGCGCACCGGCTGGGCAAGGGCACGCGCTTCACCGCCATCTTCAATTCCAGGGAGGACAACGAGTTCTCGCAGACCTTCACCGCCGAGGCGGAGGTGCTGGCGCTGGCGGATGGTCCCTTCGTCGGGCGGCGCGGCATGTATCAGGACATGGCCTGTGATCTTGGGCCGGCGGCGCTGCTGCAGGTCGGCGGCGTGCAGGTCGTGGTCATCACCAACCGCCAGCAATGCCTGGAGCCGATGCAGCTGGAGCTGTTCGGCGTCGATCTGTCGAAAGTGCGCTGCCTCGTGGTGAAGAGCCGGGGGCATTTCCGAGCCGGCTTCGACGAGTTCTTCACGCCCGACCGCATCTATGAGGTGGATTGCCCCGGCCTGACCTCGCCGGCACTCCACAACTTCAACTGGACCCGCCTGCCGCGCCCTGTCTATCCGCTGGACGAGCAGACCGTCTGGACCCCGCCCGCCGCCTGAGTCTGCCGCCTGAGGAGCCTTCCATGCGTCTGTTCTCCGCGACCATTGCCACCGAGACCAACACCTTTTCGCCGCTGCCGACCAGCCTGGATGCCTTCCGGGAGAGCGTCTGGCTGCGTCCGGGCGAGCATCCCGACGACACGCCGCGCATGTGCACCGCACCGCTGTTCGTTGCCCGCAAGCGCGCCAAGGCGGAGGGCTATACGCTGATCGAGGGCAGCTGCTTCGCCGCCAGCCCGGCCGGCACGGTGAACCGCGATGCCTATGAGTTCATGCGCGACGAGGTGCTGGACCAGCTGAAGGCGGCGCTGCCGCTGGACGGCGTGCTGTTCGGCCTGCATGGCGCGATGGTCGCCCACGGCTATGACGATGTGGAGGGCGATATTCTGGAGCGCGCCCGCGCCATCGTCGGGCCGGACTGCGTGATCGGCGTGGAGCTGGACCCGCACTGCCACCTGACGCTGAAGCGGATGAAGAACGCCGACATCGTCATCCTCTACAAGGAATTCCCGCATACCGACGTGCAGGACCGCGCGGAAGACCTGCTGGACTTGGTGCTGCGCACGATCCGCGGCGAGGTGAAGCCGGTCATGTCGGTCTATGACTGCCGGCAGATCAGCAGCTACCCAACGACACTGCCGCTGATGCGCGGCTTCGTGGACCGCATGTTCGCGCTGGAAGGCAAGGACGGCATCCTCTCGGTCTCCGCCGCGCACTGCTTCCCCTATGGCGACGTGCCGGAACTGTCGGGACGCATCCTGGTGGTGGCGGATGGGGACAAGGCGAAGGCCGATGCGCTGGCCACAAAGCTGGGCGAGGAGTTCGTCTCCATGCGCGGTAAGACCATGCCGGAATATCACTCGATTTCCTCCGGCGTGAGGCAGGGTATCGACTCCAATGTGGCACCTGTGGTCATGGCCGATCCGGCGGATAATGCCGGCGGCGGCGCGCCCTCCGACAATACCAGCATCTTGCGCGAGCTGATCGCGCAGGATGCGCAGGATGCCGCGGTCGGCCCGATCTGGGACCCGCTGGCCGTTCGGCTGTGCTTCGATGCCGGTCTGGGGGCGACCTTCCCCCTGCGCTTCGGCGGCAAGATCGGCCCGACCTCCGGCCAGCCCATCGATGCCATGGTGGAGGTCACGGCGCTGGCCCGCGACTGCCGGCAGAGCTTTGGCCCGACCACCGTGCCGCTGGGCGATTGTGCCGCTATCCGCATCGGCGGGGTGAAAGTGGTGCTGATCTCCAACCGTACCCAGGCGCTGGGGCTGGAGCTGTTCCGCAATGTCGGCATCGAGCCGACGGAGCAGAAAATCCTGCTGGTGAAGTCCACCAACCACTTCATGGCCGCCTTCGGGCCCATTGCCAAGAAGGTGCTCTACATCGAATCCGATGCGCCGCTCAGCCGCACCTATGAGAAGATTCCCTTCACCAAGGTGCAGCGCCCGATCTGGCCGCTCGACAAGGAGACCAGCCCAGGGTTGATTTTTTAATCCCCTGTCAGTGCCGGGCTTGACCCGGCAATCCAGGCGCGGTGGGTTGAGACGTCACAGGTAGGGCATCGCCCCTAGACCCTCGGGTCAAGCCCGAGGGTGACGAGGGAGTATGGGAAGCTCCTTGCATTCCAACATATCTCGTCATGGTCGGGCTTGACCCGACCATACAGCGGAAGGCGCAGCTTCAGAGCAGTAAGGGATACAGATCATTCCAGTCCGGATTGTCCGTTTCAATCAACTGCACCTTCCAGATCCGCAACCAGGTCTTCAGACGTTTCTCCCGACGGATCGCCTGCTCGGAGGTGGCGTGTTCCTCGAAATAGACGAGATGGTGGATTTTATAGCGTTTGGTGAAGCCGGGTACGGCCGCTTCGCGATGCTCGTGGATACGGCGGATGAGGTCGTTGGTCGTGCCGATATAGAGCGTGCCGCCCGGTTTGCTGGCGAGGATGTAGGTGTAATAGGGCATCCGTATACATCCTGCGGCAACGCCGGATGGATGGTCGGGTCAAGCCCGACCATGACGAAGTAACTGTTATGTTCGGAAGTGAGATTTACTAATTACAATATCTGCCCAAGATACGGTGTTGGTTCCGCAATATAATCTTTGCACACCAGGTTCAATGTATGCAGATCTGATGTTGAAGGCAGGATGTCTTTCCGGCTTTTTTCCAGCAGTGTTTAGATGTGCTGATATAATTTGAATTAAGCTCATTTTGGTGGTGGCGGCATTTAAGCAGCGTAATGTGCTAACAATTGCATCGCGGCTCATCCTGCGCCTTGGGGCATGTTCATGATAAAGACGCTCAATTTTACCTTCATTGTACTGCTCAACTACAAAACAAATTTCGCCTGCCTTTAGCTGTGGGCATGGCTTGTGCGGTTCATATGTCTTGTTTAGTCCGGCGTTCATGTGGATATGCTAATTAATTTTTGCTCTGTGGACTAGGAGAAGTTACGCCGTTGACCCCACCGGATTTTTGTCACCATACTTTACAAGATAAAGCTGCCCTAAGGCGGCGCTGATGAACAGAGGCGGGGTGAGGCGAATGGGACAATCAATTGAAATTGCCGTGAAAATGCCTCCACGCCGCTCCTTCGCCTTGAGAGGCTGAGGGCATGGCAGCGGTCACCGAGGGCGGCACTGGCACGGCCAGCGCCGCCGAGGCACCCGGTCTTCTCTCCCGCGCCCGCACGGCGATCCGGCGCAACCCCACCATCTTCATCGGCGGGAGCATCCTGCTGACCCTCATCGTGCTGGCGGTGATCGCGCCCTGGATCACCGGCGATCCGCTGAAGCTGAACCCCGCGCAGCGCCTGAAGCCGCCGTCGGAGCGCTGGTGGTTCGGCACCGACCAGTATGGTCGCGACGTCTATTCCCGCACCATCTATGGCGCCCGCGTCTCGCTGGTGGTGGGTCTGGCGGTCGCTGCCTTCGCCAGCGTAATCGGGCTGACGCTGGGGCTGCTGTGTGGCTATTTCCGCAAGGTGGATGCCATCGTCATGCGGATCATGGACGGCATCATGTCGATCCCCTCCATCCTGCTGGCGATCGCGCTGATCACCCTGACCCGTCCGGGCCTCGGCATCGTGCTGGTTGCCATCGTCATTCCCGAAGTGCCGCGCATCGTGCGACTGACACGCTCGGTCGTGCTGTCGATCCGCAGCCAGCCCTATATCGAGAGCGCGATATCGGGCGGTACGCGCGGGCCGAAGCTGCTGGTGAAGCACATATTGCCGAACACCATGGCGCCGCTGATCGTGCAGGCAACCTATGTCTGTGCCTCCGCCATGCTGGTGGAGGCGGGGCTGTCCTTCCTGGGCGCCGGTGTGCCGCCGGAAATCCCCAGCTGGGGCAACATCATCTCGCAGGGCCGCACCTTCTTCCAGATCGCGCCCTGGAGCATCCTGATCCCCGGCGCCTTCCTCACCCTCACCGTGCTGGCGGTGAACATGCTGGGCGACGGTCTGCGCGACCGGCTGGACCCGAGATTGTCGAGGCGCATGTGAGCATTCTGAAGGTCCGGGACCTCAAGACCCATTTCTTCACCCAGGATGGCGTGGTGCGGGCCGTCGATGGCGTGTCCTTCGAGGTGAGCCAGGGCGAGACGCTGGCCATCGTCGGCGAATCGGGCTGCGGCAAGTCGGTGACCTCGCTGTCGATCCTGCGGCTGATCCAGGCCGAGACCGGCCGCATCGTCGATGGCGCCATCGAATTCGAGGGGCGCGATCTCACCAAACTCTCCGAGGAGGAGATGCGGGCGATCCGCGGCCACGAAATCTCGATGATCTTCCAGGAGCCGATGACCAGCCTGAATCCGGTGCTGACCATCGGCACGCAGATTGCGGAGAATGTGGTGCGGCACCTGGGCGTGTCCTGGGAGCAGGGACTAGAGCGCGCGCGGGAGATGCTGGAGCTGGTCGGCATCGCCGATGCGAAGCGGCGGCTGAACGAATATCCGCATCAGCTTTCCGGCGGCATGCGCCAGCGCGTGATGATCGCCATCGCACTCTCCTGCAATCCGAAGGTGCTGATCGCCGACGAGCCGACCACCGCGCTGGATGTGACCATCCAGGCGCAGATCCTCGATCTGATGATCGAGCTGAAGCAGAAGATCGACGCCGCCATCATCCTGATCACCCACGATCTCGGCGTGGTCGCGGAAACCGCGCAGCGTGTCGTGGTCATGTATGCCGGCCGCAAGGTCGAGGAGGCAACAGTCGAGGAGCTGTTCGAGAACCCGCTGCACCCCTATACGCGCGGGCTGATGCGCGCCGTGCCGCGCCTCGATATCGATGCCGAGGCGGAAGGGCGCCGCGCCCGCCTGCAGGAGATTCCGGGCCTCGTGCCGGTGCTGACACAGCCGATCCCCGGTTGCGCCTTCGCGCCGCGCTGCGACTTCGCCACCGACCGCTGCCGCGCTGAACGGCCGCCGCTGGTCGAGAGCCGGCCGGGCCATGTCGCCGCCTGCTGGGAAACCGCCCGCGTGATGGAGAGTGCCGCATGAGCTCCGAACAGCCGAGCCTCGAAGTCCGCAACCTCGTGAAGCATTTCCCGATCCTCGGCGGGCTGTTGCAGCGCCAGGTCGGCGCGGTGCGTGCGGTGGATGGCGTGTCTTTCAGCCTGAAGCGCGGCGAGACGCTGGGCGTGGTCGGCGAATCCGGCTGCGGCAAATCCACCGTCGGCAAGACCGTGCTGAAGCTGCTGGAGCCGACCTCCGGTGAAATCCTGCTGGGCGGGACGGATGTGACGCATCTGAGCCAGGGGAAGATGTGGGAACACCGGCGGCGCATCCAGACCGTATTCCAGGACCCGTATTCCTCGATGAATCCGCGCCTGCGGGCCGGCACCATCGTCGGCGAACCGCTGGAGAATTACGGCATCGCGCGGGGCCGGGAGAAGGACGAGCGGGTGGCGCAGCTGTTCCAGCGCGTCGGGCTGCGGCCGGAGAACATGCGGAAATACACGCATGAATTTTCCGGTGGCCAGCGCCAGCGTCTCGGCATTGCCAAGGCGCTGTCGGTCAATCCCGATGTGATCGTGGCCGACGAGCCGGTCTCCGCGCTCGATGTCTCGGTGCAGGCGCAGGTGCTGAACCTGCTGATCGACCTGCAGGAGGAATACCGGCTTGCCTATCTGTTCATCAGCCATGATCTGGCCGTCATGCGCCATATCAGCCACCGCATCGCGGTGATGTATCTGGGGCGGGTGGTGGAGCTGACGGACAAGCGCACCTTGTTCACGCGCCCCTTGCATCCCTATACCGAGGCGCTGTTGTCGGCCGCGCCGATCCCTGACCCGAAGAAGAAGCGCGCCAGCCGGCTGATCCTGCAGGGCGATGTACCGAGCCCGGCCAAGCCGCCCAGCGGCTGCCATTTCCACACACGCTGCCCCTATGTCATCCCGGAATGCCGGCAGATCGATCCGGTGCTGATGGAGGTGGCGCCGGGCCAGCAGGTCGCCTGTATCCGCCGCCCGGTCGGCGCCGAACCCGTCCCGCTTACCCCCACCGTCTGATCCCCTTACTGAAAGACCGTTCCATGTCTGCCGAGTCGCTGTTGTCCCTGTCCGCCGTCGAACTGCGCCGCCGCATCGGCACGAAGGAGGTTTCCCCGGTCGAACTGCTGGAAGCCTGCATCGATCGTATCGAGGCGGTGAATCCGGCGGTGAACGCGATCTCCGCCAAGGGCTACAGGCGCGCGCGGGAGGAGGCAAAGGCCGCCGAGGCGGCGGTGCTGAAGGGCGGTGAGCTGGGTCCGCTGCACGGGCTGCCGCTGGGCGTGAAGGATCTGCAGGATACCGAGGGGCTGCTGACCACCCACGGTTCGCCGCTTTACCGCGACAATGTGCCGAAGAAGGACTCGGCGCAGATCGCGCTGGCCCGCAAGGGCGGCGCCATCGTCACCGCCAAGACCAACGTGCCGGAGTTTGGCGCCGGCGCCAATTCACGCAACCCGGTCTGGGGCGCCACCGGCAACCCGTTCAACCCGACCCTGAATGCCGGCGGCTCGTCCGGCGGCTCGGCGGCGGCGCTGGCCTGCGACATGCTGCCGATCTGCACCGGCTCTGACACAGGCGGTAGCTTGCGCATCCCCGCCGCGATCTGCGGTATCGTCGGCTTCCGCCCGTCACCGGGGCTGGTGCCGATGGATGGGCGCGGCCTCGGCTGGACGCCGATCTCGGTGCTGGGGCCGATGGGCCGCAATGTGGCCGATACCCGCCTGCTGTTCGCCAGCCAGGTCGGGGTGGATGACCGCGATCCGCTGTCCCAGCCGGTCGATCCGAAGGAGATTGCCGCCTATCGTCCGGTCGATCTGGGTACGCTCCGCGTCGCCTGGAGCGTCGATTTCGGCCAGTGCCCGGTCTCTTCCGAGATCAAGCAGGTGATGCGCGACCGCATGAAGGCGATGGGGCATCTGTTCAAAAGCTGCGACGAACTGACGTTCGATTTCGGCGAGGCGGACCGCTGCTTCGACGTCGTGCGCGGCCAGAGCTACCTCGCGCGTTATCACCATTCCTACAATAACGAGCGCGAGAAGCTGGGGCCGAACATCATCGCCAATTACGAGCTGGCGGCCTCCATGTCGCTGGCCGATGCGGCCTGGGCGCATACCGAGCAGACCAGCCTGTTCCGCCGCTTCCAGGCGCTCTATAGGGAGTACGACCTGATCCTGGCGCCGACCACGCCGGTTTCGCCCTTCCCCTGGACGCAGCTCTACCTGCAGGAACTCGAAGGCCAGAAGCTGCGTAACTACTATCACTGGCTGGCACTGACCTATTTCATCACGCTGACCACCAACCCGGCGATCTCGCTGCCCTGCGGCGTCGATGCGCAGGGCATGCCGTTCGGGCTGCAGGCCATCGGCCGCTTCCGCGGCGATCTGGAATTGCTGAACATCGCGCAGGGCATGGAGCAGGCTTTTGCCGGCATTCCGGGCCTCGGCCGGCCGAAGCCGGATATGGCCAAGCTGCGCGATCCCCGGCCGGAGCTGAAATCCATCGTCACCGCCCCGCCGGCGGAGAGTGCGTAAACACGATTGTCATGCCCGGGCTTGACCCGGGCATCCAGGGGCGGTGCCTAGCCTCTGACATCGAATAACGGGAAAAGCCGGTGCAGCCTGGATTGCCGGGTCAAGCCCGGCAATGACATGCGAGTAGGATGAATCGCCATGAACATCGAAAAGCTGAAGCGGGAGATCGCCCTCAACTATTCCACCCCGGCGGTGGTCATCGACCTCGACGTGGTGGAGCGCAACATCGCCCGCGTGCAGGCGCTGTGCGACAAGGCGGGGGTGGCCAACCGGCCGCACATCAAGACCCACAAGAGCCCGGTGTTGGCGGCACTGCAGCGCAAGGCCGGTGCTTCCGGCATCACCTGCCAGAAGCTGGGCGAGGCCGAGGTGATGGCCGATGGCGGGCAGGACGACATCTTCATCAGTTACAATTTGCTGGGCGAGGAGAAGATGGGCCGCCTCGCGAAGCTGATGCAGCGCGTGACCATGCGCGTCGCCGCTGATAACCCCATTGTGGTCGGCGATCTCGCCAAGGCTGCTGCACTGGCTGGCAGGCCGCTCGACGTGGTGGTGGAATGCGATACTGGGCGCAAGCGCTCCGGCGTCGAGAGCCCGGCAGACGCGATTGCCGTTGCCCGCGCCATCAAGGAGGCCGAGGGGCTGAACTTCGCCGGCTTCATGCTCTATCCGCCCGAGGATGCGATGGCGGAGACGCAGACCTTCCTCGATACCGCCACGGCAGGCGTGCGCGACATGGGGCTCGAGGTCACTGTGGTGTCCTCCGGCGGTACGCCGAACCTCGTCAATCTCGGCAAGATCAAGGGGGCGACGGAACATCGCGCCGGCACCTGCATCTTCAACGACCGGATGATGCTGGCCTGCAGTGCCGCCACGCTGGAGGATTGCGCGCTGACCGTCTATTCGACGGTGGTGAGCCGCGCGGCACCCGAGCGCGGTATCCTCGATGCCGGCTCCAAGACCCTGACCGTGGAGACCATGCCGGGGCTGGACGGGCACGGGCTGATCCTCGACCATCCGCAGGCGCGCATCCCGAAATTCTCGGAGGAGCATGGTTTCCTCGATCTGTCGGCCTGCAACGCGCGGCGGTGCGGGGGCGAGGGGGTGCGCATCGGGCCGAACCATGTCTGCGTCGTGTGCAACATGGTGGACCGCTATGTCACGGTTCGCGGGGACGAGATCGTGGGCGAGCTGCCGGTGGCCGCGCGCGGTCGGCTGAGCTGAGAAGAGGGAGCGGGCAATGCACGATCTGGTGCTGAAGGGCGGCCGGGTGATCGACCCGGCGCAGGGGCTGGACAAGGTCACCGATGTCGGCTTCACGGGCGGCAATGTGGCGGCCCTTGGCGACGGGCTGGAAGGCAAGGAGGTCCGCGACGTTTCCGGCAAGATCGTCACGCCGGGCCTGATCGATCTGCACACCCATGTCTATTACGGTGGCACTTCGCTGGGCGTCGATCCCGATTCCTACGCGCGGCAGGCCGGCTGTACCACGCTGATCGATGCCGGGTCGGCCGGGCCGGGCAATATCCTGGGCTTCCGCAAGCATGTGATCGAGCGGTCGGAAACCCGCATCGTGCCGCTGATCAACATCTCCTATCCCGGCATCTTCGCCTTCTCGCTGAATGTGATGTTCGGCGAGAACGAGAATCTACGGCTGATCTCTTCGCCGGAATGCCTGAAGGCGGCGCGTGAGCATGCCGATCTGGTGCGCGGCATCAAGGTGCGCGTCGGCCGCACCACCAGCGGACCGATGGCGATCGCGCCGCTCGACATGGCGCTGGAAGTGGCGGATCACGCCGGCCTGCCGGTGATGGTGCATCTCGATTCGCCGCCGCCCTACCGCAGCGAGGTCATGCCGCGGCTGCGCAAGGGCGATATCCTGACGCACTGCTTCCGGCCCTTCCCGAACAGCCCGGTCGCCGGCGACATGAACATCCATGACGATGTGCTGGAGGCACGCGAACGTGGCGTGATCTTCGATATCGGCCATGGCAAGGGCAGCTTCGGCTTCGAGACCGCGCTGACGATGCTGAAGCACGGCTTCCTGCCGGATGTGATCTCCAGCGACGTGCATGTGCTGTCGATTCAGGGACCGGCCTTCGACCAGCTCTCCACCATGTCGAAATTCATGGCCATCGGCGTGCCGCTGGTGGAGGTGATCCGCGCCAGCACGATCAACGCGGCAAAGGCGGTGAATCTCGACGATCGCGGCACGCTGAAGCCCGGCCTGCTGGGTGATGCGACGGTGCTGGAGGTCGAGGAGGGCAGCTTCGATTTCCGCGATTCGACCGGCGAGACGCACAAGGGAAAGCAGCATCTGCGCTGCGGCGGGATCGTGCTGAACGGGCGCTGGTGGTAGCGGGCGCGGGTGGTGAGGTCAGCGCACGCCCAGGAAGGACAGCAGCAGGGTCATCGTCGCCACCGACAGGGTTGTGGACAGGATGATCGCGGTTGCCGCCTGCGCATCGCCGGCATTGTAGCGCGCGCCGAACAGATAGACGTTCACGCCGACCGGTACCGAGGATACGATCACCGCGACATGCAGCCAAAGCGGCTCCAGATCGAAGATGAAGTGGCCGATCAGGAACACCATCAGCGGGTGCAGCCCCAGCTTCAGAACCGTCATCAGCGTCGCCTCGCCCAGCACCGCCCCGCCGATGCGGTAGCCGGCCAGCGACGCGCCCATGGCGAAGATGGCGCAGGGCAGGGCGGCTCGGCCCAGCGTCGCGGTCAGCTGATCCACCACCTTCGGCAGCTCGAAGCCGCTGAAATGCCAGGCCAGCCCCAGCAGCACGGCGACGATGATCGGGTTGCGCACCAGCCCGTTGGCGATGTTGCGCGGAATCTGCCACATCTCCTGCCGGTTGCCGCGCGAGCCCTCGATCAGGATGGTGATGACCGACATCAGCTGCCAGGAATGGAAAGCGATGATGAGGAACACCGGCAGCGCGCCTGCATCGCCATAGATCGTCAGGATCAGTGGAATGCCCAGCAGCACCGTGTTGCCGAAGGCGCCACCCATGCCGACGATGGAGGCGGTCGCGAAATCGCGCTTGAATACATATTTGCTGACCAGCAGGCCGGTTGCCCAGGCGATGTAGCCGCCGCCGAAATAGGCGATCAGGAAGCCCCATTCGACTTCCTCGGGGAAATCCTGCGTCGCCATGGCGCGGAACATCAGCGCCGGAATCGCGAAATTGAACACGAAGGTGCTGAGGCCCTTGGTGGCTCCCTCCGAGAACAGGCCGAATCGGGCGACGCCATAGCCCAGGAACACGATCCCGAAAACCGGGACGATGATATCGAGCAAGATCTCCATGAAGGGTCGCAATCCGGCTGCGGTTGGTTCGCTGCATCCTTCCGGCAGCTGTTCGTTTTGTCGAGGATCAATCACGCAGGGGAGGGTCGCAGGTGCAGGATCGGATAAACGCCTTCGTGCCGGGAACGTCGGTCAAGGTCGAAGGCAAGCCGGGCGGGCCGCTCTCCGGCCTCAGCTTCGCGGCGAAGGATCTGTTCGGGTCCTCCGACCGGCGGCGGCAACCATGACTGGGCGAAGAACTATCGCGTTCCGACGGCGCATGCCTGGACGGGTCAGGCGCTGCTGGATGCCGGCGCCACGCTGATCGGCAAGACGATCACCGATGAGGTCTCGCTCGGCATCTTCGGCGAGAGCGCCTATGACGGCACGCCGCTGAACAGTGCCGCACCCGACCGCGTGCCGGGCGGTTCCTCCTCCGGTTCCGCCGCCGCCGTGGCCGCCGGGTTGTGCGACACGGCGCTGGGGACCGATACCGGCGGCTCGGTGCGGGTGCCCTCCAGCTTCTGCGGGCTGTACGGCATCCGCCCGACGCATGGACGGGTCAGCGTCGAAGGGCTGATGCCGCAGGCGCCGAGTTCCGACACCGTCGGCTGGTTTGCCCGCGACGCCGCAACCTTCGCGCGGGTGTCCGCGGTCCTGCTGCAGGAGGCGATACCGGAAGCGCTGCCCACGAAGCTGCTGATCGCGACCGACGCCTTCGGATTCGCGGATGAGGCTGTCTCTGCCGCCCTGCGCCCGATGGTGGATAAGCTGGCCGGGCTTCTCGGCGCTTCCGAGGAGGTGCTGATGGCGCCGCCGGGCCTGTCGGTCTGGGGGCGGGCGCAGCGCGTGCTGCAGCCCTATGAGGCGTGGCAGACCTTCCAGCCTTGGCTGGAATCCGCGAATCCGCGCCTGGCCTTTACCGTCGCGCGTGGGCTGATCGCCGGCTCGCAGGTGACGCAGGAGGAACGCAACTGGGCCAATCTGATGCGGCAGGAGGTGCGCGGCCGGCTGCGCTATCTGCTGCCGGCGGGAACCATCCTGTGCCTGCCGACGACGCCGTTCCCGGCCCCCTTGCGCGGGCGCAGCGTGCCGGAACAGCAGAGTGACCGCGACCGCATCCTGTGCCTGTGCGCGCATGGCGGGCTGGCCGGCATGCCGCAGGTGAATTTGCCGGGCTCGATGGTGGACGGGCTGCCCATCGGCCTGTCGATCCTGGGCGGCCCCGGTACCGACGCGACCCTGATTGCCGTAGCGAAAGCGATGGAGGAAAAGCGATGACCGACATGACCCCGAACATTCCCGAGGTGTTGGCCGAAGTGACGGCCTTGTTCGAGCGTTACGAGAAGGCGCTGGCGGAGAAGGATGTCGATGTGCTGGACGACACCTTCTGGAATAGTCCGCTGACCATCCGCTACGCCATGCACGAAAACGGCTATGGCTTCGATGAAATCCACCAGCACCGGGTGCGCCGGCCAAAGGGACCGGGCATCAAGGAAAAGCGGCTGCGCCTGGAGATCATGACGCTGGGCCGCGACTTCGCCACCACCAATCTGGAATTCAAGATCCGCGACAAGGATCTGATCGGCCGCCAGAGCCAGACCTGGGTGCGCTTCCCCGATGTGGGCTGGAAGGTCGTCGCCGCCCATGTGTCCACCATGGACAAGGCGCCGCTCTGGTAGCTGGCCTACAGTCCGGCGTTAGCGCAGGGCCTGCAGCCAGCTCTGTGTCCTTGCCATGTCCGGGTCGCGGCCTTCCGCCGCGGTCCGGCAGATTTTCGCCACTTCGCGGTTCTTGAAGGCGCATTCGATGGCCAGTTCCTGCGCGCGCGCCTTTTCGCCCTTGCGCTGGTGGTGATGGATCAACGGCGGGTAGAGGGCCGCCGGGCGCTGGAATTCCTCCCAGGCGCTGGCAAGAATCCGGGCGGCGCTGTCCATGGAGCCAGCCTTGCGGTTCATCTTTTCCAGTTCGGTATAGACTGACAGCGGCACATAAGGGTCGTTCAGCGCCAGTTCAAGATTCTGCATCGCGCGGTCCCGGTGCCCCTGTTCCAGCCGCACCTTGTAGAAGGCATAGCGGGTCCAGGCGTGGTTCTTGTAGGGGCCGCTCACGGCACTGCGGGCTGCCTTCTCGGCGGCGGACAGCTCGCCCTTTGTCGCCAGGTCGAGCGCCTTGCTGGCATCCTTGTAGGCCTCCGCGAATTCCATGAATTCCCTCGACTTGCGCACCTGTTCGAGCGGCAGGGCGGTCATGGCCGGCGGAATCTCGTCGGCATATTCCCGGTCGAAATAATCGCGGATGGATGCCAGCCTGTCCGTCGCGCTGCGATGATCGGCGGAGGCGCGATCAAGCGCGGTGCCAAATTCCAGCGTCGCCGCCTGCAGCACATTACCCAGCGCAGCACCGATATTGCCCTGGTTGGTCTGCTGCTGGATTTCCTCTTCCAGCGCCTTCCTGGCTTCCTGATAGGGATCGGGCTTGCTGGCTTCGATGAGTTCCGCTTCCTCCATCTTCTGCATCAGCGTGAACATGCCATCATAATTGTAGCCAGCGGCAATCAGCAGATCGAGCCCGAGCAGGTCCGCCTCATCCTCATGTTCGCGCGTCCAGCTGGGGAACAGTCCTTTCGAGGTCGCCGCCATGGTGGCCTCCGCCACGATCAGGATACGCGCGGCCTTCGCCGCCATCTCGTTACCCTTGCCGACCTGCTGCGCGAGGCCTGAGGCAAGGCCCAGCATCAGTTCGGCCCCCGAGACGAGATTACCCTGGCGCTGCTCGAACCAGTCGAGATCGTGATGGCCGCGCAGCACATGGCTGATTTCATGGGCCAGCAGAGCAGCCAGCTCGTCCTCGCTGTCAGCCTGCAGGATGGAGGCCATCGGTATGGCGATGGTGCCATCCGGCAGGGCCTTGGCTTCGCCATAGCGCTCGCTGGCGGTGACATAGACCGTGATCGGCGCGCCGGTAATGGGGGAGGGTTCCAGCAGCCGCCGCGCGATGCCGGCAAGATAGGCGTCCAGCGCCGGCAGAACGACGATGCCGCGCTCATCCATGCGCAGCATGGTCAGGCCCGGAATTTCCTCGAATTCGGGCTGGATGGCATTTTTCGCTCCAATCTTTTCTTCGACGGAACTGACATCGTCCCCGCTGCCGCCGAAGCTGAAGCTGGACGGGGAGTCTGAGGATTTCTCCGCAGCTTCTCGCATCGCGGCTTCCAGCGGCGGGTTCCAGGCGCCGGGCGTCAGCGTATCGATCAAGCGCCCGTCAAACTCGTCCTTGGTGTCGGTACTGGGCAGGATTCGGTCCAAAAAGGCGTGCGCGGCGTTGACCGGCCAGAGCGTGCCCAGTGCCAGGACGGCCGCGAGGACAAGTATCAAGGGGTGGGGAGATGTCATCGCTGGCTCCTAGGGCTTGCATTTTTCGAGGTTACCGCGTGTCGAGGCATAGCTCGACACCTGATCGCGGCAGCGGACCTCGACCGTGATTTTTTCGTCGGTTTCGACCTGGTGCGGCGCCAGCCAGTAGGGCTTGCCGCCGATCTCCACTTTTAGCCGGTTGTTCGGCGCGACCTCCAGGATGGCGATGGGCGTTTTCACCTGTTCGCCGGGCAGGGACTCCACCCGTGGGCCGTCGGCGGCCCCGTAAAGGTTCAGCTTCTTCGACTTGACGGCAAGAACCTGGGTCGGCTCCGCCCTCGCCGGTGTTGCAACAAGATGCAGCGTAATCAAGCAGATGGCGGACAGGAGTGCGCGGGGAAAGAGCTTCATCGGTACCTCCTATGCAGATAGCCGGGAGCCGCCCCGGCGCGCCAGATAGCGCAGCAGGACAAGGCCACTCATGGCGGCCAGGCTCTTTGGCAGGTGGATGATTGTGCGGGCCGCCGTGGCGGTGAAGATGCCCCACAGGTTGATCGGGGCGAGTTTCAGCTGCTCGAAGGCGAACAGGGCGAGGGCGATCTTTGTAGCCCAGATTACGGCCAGACCGGCCAGGATGATCAGGGCGGTAAAGATCAGCCAACCGGCGGCGCCAAAAAGTACACGTCCGAAGCCCGCGCCGGACGGGAAGGAGAGCTGTGTTGCATCCAGTATCCTGAGGAAGATCGAGGTTAGAATCTGGATGATGATCAGGGTGACGATATTCATCACCAGGCTGTGGGTCAGCGGCCCGAACAGGGGGGTGCTGTCATGGCGGACATAGCGGCTGCCGTCCGCCCCGTCGCCATAGACCAGAAGATTATCCAGCGCCATCGCGTGCCAGAAGACACCGGGCAGGGGCTGATGCGCCGGCAGGGCAATCAGATCGTCCGCCATGGCGAAGCTGCTGCCAATAAGGACGTACTTATCCGCGAGATGCCGTTCGAGCACATCGCCGCCCTGCCTGTGCAGGTCGCCCGCGGCAAGCGTTACATGCGGCGGGCAGGTCTGGCGATAGGGCGAACCGCTGGCCTCATTCCTGGGGGCGATGCCGAGGAAGTCGAGGCCGGCCATCCCCAGAAAGGCGCCGATGACGCGCTGGGTACGGCTTTCCGGCAGGTCGCGGCAGGCAAAGATGCCCGCCCCCTGGCTGCTGCTGCCGCGCGGCGGCCAGACCACCGACATAAGCTGGTTCGTGTCATCATTGGCGATACAGCTTTCGGGCGCGGCGAGATTGAGCCTCCTGCCGCTGCGAAACAGGGCGCAGGCCGCCGACAGCCGGTCATTGCGGAAATCGTAGAGCGGATAATAGGCCGGGTTGTGCGTGACGCTGACCTCGGCGACGGACGGGCCGGGCAGATCGAAGATGATGGTGCGGTCTATGCCGTCCCGCTTTTCGCCGCCCGAGAGGAACAGCGGCACCGGTTCGTCATGATAGATGATGTAATCATGCAGCACCGATTGCAGCCGGTCATATCCCGGCGCCTCCCGGCGGCTCAGGAAGCCGACATCGACGAAAACCGCCTTCGGCTGGAAATCCAGGATCACCTCCAGCATGCGGGCATAGACGGAATAGGGTGGCGGCCAGACACCCATCTCCGGCGATTCCTCGGCGAAGGAGGCGAGATCCTGATCCGTCATCAGGATGACCGTGATGTCGTCGCGCGCCGTGTCGGGATAGTCGGGCCGGATGATCTGGTAGAAGAAGGCGTCCGATTCCAGCTGGGTTTTCTCGGTCAGCTCGAACGGGTCGAGCAACGCGACCAGCAGGGTCAGCAGGATGGCGGGCAGGGCCGTCAGCCCGATAAGATCGGCCCAGCGGATCACCGGCGTGCCGAAGGGATACCAGCGCAGCGTGAGAACCGGCCGCGTCAGCGCCTGCTTCAGCCGGCGCCGCGCCCGCAGCATCTTGCGCAATAGCCGCGGCCGACGGGGCGCCGGAGAGGGGGATTCTCCGGGTAGCGTAGGCGAAGCACCGCCATTCGAGGTTTCGCCCTTGGCCACTGTCACGCTCCGTCTGGCAAGCCATCCGCGTGCCAGCCGGCACAAGATAAGATTAGCCCATCTTTGGTTGTGAATTAACCATCAATACGCTTCAGGGTAAGATTTTTGGCCGTGCTTATTTGAGCAGCACAAAGAAGGCACCAAAGGGCGGCAGCTGTATCTGGCCATCCGCCACGTCGCCTTGCGGCAGGCCGTGGTTCAGCATCTCCTCCCGGACCGGTCCGGGAAGCGGCAGGGAGCGGGGGATGCCATCAAGGTTGAAGGCGGCGAGCAGCCTTTCCTCGCCCAGCGTCCGGGTGAAGGCCACTAGGTTTCGTTCCGTTGTCAGGAAGTCGATGCCGCCCAGGATCAGGGGTGCCTGGCCTTTTCGCCAGCGCAGGAAATTGCGGGTGAAGCTCAGCACCGAATCGGCGGTGGCCTCCTGCGCGCCGACGGAGCGGCGCAGATGCTCGTTCGGCACCGGCAGCCAGCCATCGACCGTGGAGAAGCCGGCATGCCGGTCATTATCATCCCAGGGCATCGGTGTGCGGCAGCCATCACGGCCGGGAAAATCCGGAAAGAAGTTCAGGCCGTAAGGGTCCTTGATCTGTTCATAGGGGACATCGGTCTCGGGCAGGCCCAGCTCCTCGCCCTGGTAGAGGAAGATCGTGCCGCGCAGGCAGGTCAGCATCGCGATCAGCAGTTTGCAATAGGCGTCGGGGGCATCGCGTCCGCCCCAGCGCGTGGCGACACGTGACACGTCATGGTTGCTGAACGCCCAGCTTGGCCAGCCATGCCGGCGGCTGTCATGGAACGGGAAGAAGGTCTCCGGCAGCAGTTGCGTGTCCAGCGTCTCGCCCAGTAGCGCGAAGGAATAGGCGGTGTGCAGCGGGCCACCCAGGCCAGCATATTCCTGCATCACCTTCAGGCTGTCGTCGGCGGCGATCTCAGCAATCAGGACGATATCGCCATATTCCTGTGTCACGTTGCGCAGATAGCGAAGAAAATCAAGAGCCTCCGGCTGGGTCTTGTCGTAGATATGAAGCTGCCGGTTATAAGGGTTGTTGGGCTTCACCCCGTCGGTCGGCGGTGCCTCCGGCGGGCGCGGCGGGTTGGCGCGCAGCAGTGGGTCATGCATCAGAAAGTTGCAGGCATCCAGCCGGAAACCGTCCACTCCACGTTCCAGCCAGAAACGGCATTCGGTGATCAGCGCCTCCTGCACCTCATGATTGTGCAGGTTCAGGTCGGGCTGCTCCGGCAGGAAATTATGCAGGTAATATTGTTCGCGGCGCGGCTCCCACGTCCAGGCCGGCCCACCGAACATCGACAGCCAGTTGTTCGGTGCGGTGCCATCAGGCCGGGGATCGGCCCATACATACCAGTCATCCTTGGGATTGCCGCGCGTGCGGCGGGATTCCTGAAACCAGCGATGCCGGATCGAGGTGTGGCTCAGAACCATGTCGATGATGACTTTCAGCCCGTGCCGGTGCGCGGCGGCCAGCAGCAGGTCGAAATCCTTCAGCGTGCCGAAGATCGGATCGACCTCCCGGTAATCCTCGATGTCATAGCCGAAATCGATCATGGGCGAGCGGTAGAAGGGGGATATCCAGATCGCATCGACACCAAGCTGGGCGACATAGGGAATGCGCCGCAGGATTCCGGGCAGGTCGCCAATGCCATCGGCGTTGCTGTCCTGGAAGCTTCTTGGATAAATCTGGTAAATAACGGCGCCACGCCACCAGTCGTTCATTAATCCTCCATAGAAAAATACAGCAATCGGCGTGCTGAATAATTAGATTATTCGGTAATCGATCTCAAAATATCCGCAATTAAAGTGTATATATTTTCATTCATTTATTTCGGTCTTTTCTCTATGGAACTCTTTCAGAAAGGGATGAAACCGTAGGGGGTGGAAATTAACGAGGTTTCCACTATAATCATGGCGACCATCCTATTCGATATCGACTTTCAATGCTGCGCGACAAGGGAGAGCGGCCGTGACCGCCAACGGTTCAGCCATGGATACACGAGCCATGGATACACGAGAAGGCGAGGCCGACAACAGGCTTATGGCGGAGGCCCCGTTGGACAAGGTCGCGGTGATCGGCGCCGGGGCCTGGGGCACGGCGCTGGCGATGACGGCGCACCGCGCCGGTCGGCGCGTGTCGCTGTGGGCGCGGGAGGCCGACGTCGTTGAGGCGGTCGCGAGGGACCGCCGCAATCCGTTCCTGCCGGATTATCCCATACCAGCGGAGATTGCCGTCAGCGGCGATCTGTCCGCCGTGGTCGCGCAGGCCGGGCTGGTAATCCTCGTCGTGCCGTCGCAGTTCCTGCGGGGCATGGCGCGCGCTGTCGAGGCGGTGCTGGCCGCCGGCGTGCCGGTGGTGATCTGCGCCAAGGGCATCGAGACCGACAGCGGCAAGCTGATGTCTGATATCGTAGCGGAGGAAATGCCGGGCCGGCCGCAGGCGGTCCTTTCCGGCCCCAGCTTCGCGTCGGAAGTGGCGGAAGGCCAGCCGACGGCGGTGACCGTCGCCTCGGAAGATGCCGCCGGCGGGGCCGACGCCGCGAGTACCAGCCTGGCGGCGAAGATATGCCTGGCGCTCGGTAATGAGAGTTTCCGCCCCTACATTTCCGACGATCCGGTCGGTGTCGAAGTTGGCGGTGCTGTGAAGAACGTGCTGGCCATTGCCTGCGGCATCGCCGATGGGCTGGGCATGGGCTCCAACCCGCGCGCCGCACTGATTACCCGTGGCCTGGCCGAGCTGAAGCGCCTGGCCGAGGCGCTGGGCGGACGGCGGGAGACGGTCACAGGGCTGGCCGGCATCGGCGATCTGACGCTGACCTGTTCCAGCACGCAGTCGCGCAACTTCTCCTTTGGCCGGGCGCTAGGGCAGGGGATGACCCCTGAAGAGGCGCTCGCCGGCAAGAAATCCGTCGCGGAGGGGGCCGTGAATGCGCGCTCCGTCACCCAGCTTGCCCGCCGGCTTGGCGTCGAGATGCCGATCTGCGAGGCGGTGAACGCCATCCTGCATGACGGGCTGTCGATCCGCGATGCGGTGCAGGCACTGCTGACCCGGCCGATCAAGGCGGAATCCCGCGAACTGGAACCGCATGTAATTCTGCCGCATCCCTCGGCGGCAAATGATCTTCAACCTAACGACATGGTGTAATGCAAAATCTCAACCTCATTCTGGCGACCGATCTTGACGGTACTTTTCTGGGCGGCAGCGACGAACAGCGCCGCGATCTCTACGAGCATCTGAATCAGCGCGACGACGCGCTGCTGATCTTCGTCACCGGCCGTGATCTCGACTTCATCCGCGGCCTCATCGCACAGCCGGGCATGCCTCGGCCGCACTACATCATCGGCGATGTCGGCACCACCATTGTGGATGGCCAGGATTTCGCGCCGCTGGCCGAGGTGCAGGACGAGATTGGCGAACGCTGGGGCGATGCCGGCGACCGGGTGCGCAAGATGCTGGCGGACGAGCCGGGGCTGGAACTGCAGCCCACACCGTTTCACCGCCGGGTCAGCTATTACTACCAGCCGGACAGCTTGCGTCCCGAAACACTGCGCAAGATCGAAGAGGCCGGCTTCGACTGGCTGTTGTCGGCGGAAACCTTCCTGGATGTGCTGCCGAAGGGCGTGGCCAAGGGGCCGACGCTGCTGCGCACCGTCGCGGCGCTGGGCCTGCCGCAGGACCGCGTGCTGGTCGCCGGTGATACGCTGAACGACCTGTCGCTGTTCGAGACAAAGCTGAAAGGGGTTGCCGTCGGCAATT